>DASXLG010000298.1 GCA_036496425.1 Terriglobia bacterium
CGAATTGCTGAATTCAGGGGTGCGCCCCCCTTTTTTCCCGCAGGCCTGCCTGTTACATTGGATTACTGATGGCGTTTCCTCTTGCACATCCGGCCGCTGTATTGCCGCTTCGCCGGGTCCGGTGGCTCAAGTTCCCGGCTCTGATCATCGGCAGTATTGTGCCGGATATCGCGTACGTTTACGGTCCAGCCAGCGATTTCTCCCATCAACTGCTTGGCAGTCTTGTGTTTG
Organism: Terriglobia bacterium; assembly: GCA_036496425.1. Classification (NCBI taxonomy): domain Bacteria; kingdom Pseudomonadati; phylum Acidobacteriota; class Terriglobia; species Terriglobia bacterium. The sequence goes on from DASXLG010000298.1 coordinate 232, forward strand.
GCTTGCCGGCAGGCGGATTGATTCTGGCTCTGTTCTACGGCTTCAGGACGAAAGTGATTCAGAGAATGCCCGCAGCTTTGAAGCGATCGCTTCTTCCGCTCTGCCAACGCCCGCCTGGTCCTGTCTGGATCGTCATCCTATCGTTAGTCATTGGGATCTGGAGTCACGTTCTCTGGGATGGCTTCACCCATAAGGATGGCTGGTTCGTCGAGCAGATCCCGATTCTTTCCAAAGTTCTCTTCCAGTATGACGGCCGAACCGCAAGACTTTGCACTGTTCTCTGGTATGCATCATCGTTGCTTGGAGCAATCTGGCTCTTTCTCTCCTTCGAGAAATGGAAAGGGATTGCAGCGCAAGAGACTATGTCCGCTAGGGAAATAGGACGAACCAGGTGGCGGGACGCGATTTTGCTTGCCAGTGCAGTCGTGCCGATTTCACTGCTCCATCATCTGGTACGCAGCCCAATCGGGTTTGTAATGACCGGCGCTTTTTCTCTATCTCTCGGCGTAGTGCTCGTTCTTAGAATGGCTTCAACGGGCGAAGATACTCTAGGCTGAAGGAAAGCAAGGCTTTTCCGCCCCTCCTGAATTACATTGACTCCACCTGTTCCCAGGGTTTACAAAAGTTACTGGTACAGCGCCGTACCTCGCGACAATGACGTCCCGGAACTCTAGGAGTCCCGCGGGCGTTTTTTTTTGGCCGCCATTGAGGAGGATTCATGAGCACCACTGCCGATGATCGCGATGCCGGCGATGTACTGACTCTCGAAGAGCTTGGAAATCTCACCAGGGAAGCCGGCAAGCCCGCCGAAACGCTGATGAACGTCGTGGCATTGATTGCGAGCCATTTCCATTCCGACGTCTGTTCGGCTTATCTGCTGGAGCCCGACCGCGCGACGCTGGTTCTGGCGGCCACGCTCGGTTTGAATCCGGAATGCATCGGCACCCTGCGTATGGCCCTGCACGAAGGGCTTGCCGGGCTGGTGGCCGAAGAGGTCCGACCGGTGGCCGTCGAGCAGGTCAGCAAGCATCCCCGTTTCAAATATTTCAGCGAAGCCGGCGAGGATGATTATCAATCGTTCCTCGGGGTGCCGCTGGTCGAGCGTGGAGTGCTTCAGGGGGTTCTGGTTGTTCAGACCATCGAGCCGCGTCAGTTCCGCGATGTCGAAGTGCAGATGCTGGTTCAGGCTGCAGCTCAGGTCGCTCCGGTCGTCAGCGAAGCGCGCACGCTCGATCGTTTCGTCGCGCCGACACTGGACCGGTTGTGGTCTCTGGCCCGGAATCTCTGGTGGGCGTGGGATCACGATTCGACCAGCCTTTTCCGCGACCTCGACCCGGCGCGTTTCCGGCAGCTCAATCACAACCCCGTTTCTCTGCTGGCCGAGATTCCCCTCGATGGAGTCGAGCGGCGCGCGCAGCAACTGGTCCTTCACAGCCGGATCAATTACGCGTATCGCCGGCAGCGCGAGTACCTCGAAGCCGATCGGACATGGGGCGCAAAGCATGCCGGCATTCTGCGTCCCCGGCCGGTGGCATATTTCTCGGCAGAGTTTGGTCTGCACGAATCGATACCGATCTACTCCGGCGGCCTCGGCGTTCTCGCCGGCGACCATATCAAGAGCGCTTCGGATCTGAATATCCCGCTTGTCGGCATCGGGCTGTTCTATGGCCAGGGTTATTTCCGCCAGCGGCTCGATCGTAACGGCTGGCAGCAGGAAGAGTACCTGGAGACGGATGTGAATTCGCTGCCGATGGAAATTGCCATCGCGGCCAACGGCCAGCCGGTTATGGTGCAGATCGAAACCTGGAGCGGCGCCATCCGGGCGAGGGTCTGGCGCGTGAAAGTGGGCCGCTGCGATCTGCTTCTCCTGGATTCGAATGTCAGCGGAAATGCGCCTGAGGACCGCGACCTGACTTCGCGCCTCTACGGCGGTGATGGCCGCGTGCGCATCCGGCAGGAGTTGCTTCTTGGCGTCGGTGGATTTCGCGCGTTGAAGGCCTTAGGCATCACGCCGGGCGTGCTTCACCTCAACGAAGGGCACAGCGCTTTCGCGGTGCTGGAGGCCATTCGGAGCCGCAGAGAGGAAGAAGGGATCGGTTTCGAAGAGGCCGCTCGCCGCGTTTCCCGTGAGGTCGTTTTTACAACGCACACGCCGGTCCCCGCCGGCCACGACCGTTTCCACCGCGAGCTCGTCGAAGAACATCTCGGACCGTTGCGTCAGGCCCTCGGCCTTTCACACGACAGGCTGATGGAATTCGGCCGCGAAAATCCCTTCAATCCCGACGAGGGATTCTGCATGACCGTTCTTGGCCTGAAACTCTCGCGCCGCGCAAACGCCGTTTCGGCACTGCATGGAGAGGTATCGCGTGCGATGTGGACGGTATTGTATCCGGGCAAGTCTGAAGATGCCGTGCCGATCGGACACATCACCAACGGCGTGCATGTTCCGACCTGGCTCGCGCCACAAATGTTCCGCCTCTACGACCGCCACTTCGGTCCGGGCTGGCACGAACACAGCAGCGATCCGGGAATCTGGGAGGGAATCGATCGGGTCGACGACGGCGAGTTGTGGGAAACGCATCTCAGCCTGAAATCCCAGCTGCTGGAATTCGTCCGCTTGCGCGCGATCGAACAGAACAAACTCCGCGGCGAACCTTCAATAGCCGTCAGGCGGGTCCTCAGTCCGGATGCTCTGACCATCGGTTTCGCACGCCGGTTTGCGACGTATAAGAGAGCGAATCTGATTCTGGCCGATATCGAGAAGCTTGCCTCGATGGTGAACGACGCCAAACGGCCAGTTCAATTTATTTTTGCCGGTAAAGCGCATCCGCACGATGAGCCCGGCAAGCGGGTGCTTCAGCAGATTGCTGAATTGATGAAGCATCGGGAGTTTGGCGACAAGTTTGTCTTTGTCGAGGATTATGACATCAATGTGGGGCGCTACCTCGTTCAGGGCGTCGATGTCTGGTTGAACAATCCTCGGCGCCCACTCGAGGCATCCGGGACCAGCGGCCAAAAGGTCGTCTTGAACGGCGGCCTCAATCTGTCGATTCTCGATGGCTGGTGGGCTGAAGCCTACGACGGACTGAACGGCTTCGCGATCGGAACCGGCAGAACGCATACGCGAATGGACATCCACGACACCCGTGACGGCGAAGACCTCTATCGCGTTTTGCACGACGAGGTCATCCCGCTGTACTACCACCGCGATCACGATGGGCTCCCCCGCGGCTGGATCAAACGGATGAAACGCACGATCCGCACGCTCGGCTGGCGCTTCAACGCCGACCGCATGGTTATGGATTACACGACCAATTGTTATATTCCGGCTGCGGGCGGCAGGTCGAGCTCATCGGCTGGTGGGCTGAGTTAAGGGCGTGGTGTAGTTCAATTTGAAGTCCGCTGCAGGCGAGCAACTCCCCTCCTGGAACAGGACGGGAGGCTGCCGCCACTGCACTCTTACCCGAAGTCTAACGGCCCTCCGGGCCTATCGCAGCCGCCGGCTGAACGTAAACCTCTACCTCGACCGTCTGGCTGCCGCCGCCCAGGCTGATGCCTTTCACCGGAGTGACATCCGCATAGTCGCGCCCCCATGCGAGCGTGATGTGGCTGTCGGAAACCATCAGATCGTTTGTAGGATCGAAACCGAGCCAGCCGGCTCCCGGAAAGAAAACGGAAACCCACGCGTGCGAGGCCTGCGCGCCCTGGACTTTGGGGCCGGGCCGCACGTAACCGCTGACATAGCGCGCCGCCAGCCGCTGTGAGCGCACGGCTCCGATCATGACGTGGGCAAAGTCCTGACACACACCGCGGCGGTTTTTCATCACTTCAGCGAGAGGTGTGCTGATGGACGTCGATTGCGGGCGATATTTGAAGTCGGCGTGAATCCGATGCGTCAGGTCTTGAATGGTCTCGAGAATCGTCCGGCCGGTAACGAAGCTGGCACGGGCATATTCATCGAGCTGCGGCGTTACCGAAACGTGCGGCGAACTATAGATGAATTCCGACGCTTCGATGGTTGCCTCATCGGATTGCCCGGCGATCGCCGCTCGAGCGTCATTCCATGACATCAGCGGAGGGGGTCCTCCCTTGCCCGGGTTCACTTCCACCACGCTCTCGGAACGAATCTCCAGACGCTCGTGTTTTTCGAAAAGCTCGAATGATGTGACGTCGTTCTCGTAATAATCCTTGCGGCCATGCATGAACGCCGGCTCGGGTTGAACATGGATCCCGGTCTTCCGGACGTTCTGATCCGCAAACGTGCGCGGGGTCAGCCGAACCTCGTTGAGCGAGTGCGAGACCGGAGTCTCATAGATATACCGGGTCGTGTGCGTCACCTGAAACAGCATCGGCTTATCGAATCGCTCTCCTCACCATGACGCCGTGAAACGGCAGGCTGTCAGGTTGCTGAAGTACCGCTCGGTCAATGCATCCGAAAGATCCCAGAGATCCGTCTTCAGGCTGCCGACAAGCTGGTCCAGGGCGCCAAAGCTGCCGCCGGCTTCCCGCCGCGCGATATCCGTCATTGCCGTCGAATGGATCGCATCCAGGGCTTTCGTTACGAGTTCCTGTTCCGGCGAGTTTCCCGCTCCCTCCTCGCGCGCCTGCAGGCGCACGAACTGGTGGTGCAGGGTGGCCAGTTGAAAGGCCACGGATCGTGGATTCGATTCATCCGCAACCAGCAGTTCCAGGACTAGATCGGTCTGGACCACGGTCGGATACCGCCGGCGATACGTGATCGAACTGTCCGCAATCTGCAGCAGAACGTGCAGAGACGGCTCTACATCGGCGGTGGCGGAATCCAGACTCGAATGCAGCAGTTCGGAAGTCTGGAGCGCGCGCTCCATGCGGCGGCCGATTTCCAGAAACCGCCAGCCGGCGCCGCGTGTCGTGTTTTCCATGAGGAGGCCTGAAAAGGCCGAAAGGGTGAGAACGGCGTTGTCGAGCAGGTCCAGGCCCCCGGCATACCGCTGCTCCGCACTTGCGGGCGCAAAACTCGAGAAGTGCGACTCGAGCTGTTGAAGCGTTCTCCAGGTGTCCGATGAAAGCTGTTCTTTCAGGTGCCACGCCACCCGCCGCAGCTCTTTCAGATTCCAACGAAGACTCGAAGTCTGCGATGGGTCGTAGACCATCTCCGTCAGCGACCGTTGAACGGACCAGCGCTGTTCCCCGATAGATGCGGTCGACGCTTCCTCCGGCAGATATGCCATGCCCGCCAGCAGCCGGACTGCGGTTTCAAGCGAGACGGCGCGGCCGAAATCTTCTTCGCTGGAGACCGCCGGCCACAGCGTTCGCAGGAACCGCACGCGGGCTTCGACTCGTTCGGCATAGCGGCCGAGCCAGAAAAGGTTGTCGGCGACGCGGCTCGGCAGATCATCCCGGGTCGAGCGCACTGAAATCTGAAGCGATGACTGGTGGCGCGCCGGCACTGCTTCGTCGGGCCGTCCCAGAACCCAGGTATCTTTGCTGCGTCCTCCCAGGTGCATCGAAACCACAAGCGAGGAGTCCTGAGTCGAGACTCGCGTCAAGCCGCCCGGCAGCGCGGCGTACGAGTTGCCTTTGCGCGCCGCGTAAACGCGCAGCACGGCGTGCCGTGGAACAATACCGTTGTCCGCGTAGACGGGAATGGTGGAGAGCGCCACCCTTTCCTGCGCCACGAAGTCTTGCGGCCGCGATTCGATTCTTTTTACCAGCGCCTCGTATGCCGGGCGACGCATCGTTCCCGGGAAATCCGGATGCTGGCCGACCCGGGAGAAGGCGGGCTTGATCACCAGTTCTTTGAAGTGCTCTTCAACGTACCGGCGCGGAACGTCCTGTCCGCACCACCACGTTGCGACCGAAGGCATTTTCAACTCCTCGGCGAGCAGGTGCCGGCAGAGGCCGGGCAGGAATGCCATCAATGCGGGCGTTTCAACCAGGCCGCTGCCGAGTGCGTTGTCGATCACGACAGAACCGTTTCGCACAGCCTCGACCAGGCCGGGCACACCCAGAAGCGAATCGCCACGCAGTTCCAGCGGATCGGCGAAACTGTCGTCGACCCGCCGGAGAATGACATCGACGGGCTTCAAACCGGCCAGCGTCCTGAGATAAACCCGGCGGTCCAATACGGTCAGGTCCGCGCCCTCCGCCAGTGTGAAGCCCCATTGTCCCGCGAGAAACGAATGCTCAAAATAGGTTTCGCTGTTCGGCCCGGGTGTCAGCAGCACGATCGTCGGGTGCGATCCCCCGTTTGGCGCAAGCGAGAGCAGCGCGTCGCGCTTCATGTCATAGAAGCGCGCGAGCTGGCGCACCTGGGCGCGGTCGAACACATCCGGAAGCGTTCTGGCGCTGACCAGCCTGTTCTGCAGCGTATAGCCCATGCCGGACGGCGCTTGAGTCCGGTCGGCAATCACCCACCAACTCCCCGATGGCGAGCGGGCGATGTCCATCGCATAGCTGTGAAGATGGCCTCCGCCCTTCGGCGTAATTCCAAAACATGCGCGCAGGAAATGAGGATTCGCCAGCACCAGCGCTGCCGGAAGGAGGCGCTGGTGAATCAGGCGCTGCTCGCCGTAGAGATCGGAAAGGATCGCATTCAAAAGCGCGGCGCGCTGGATCACGGCCTGTTCGATCGCTGCCCATTCGGAGGCGCTGATGACCAGCGGAATGGGATCCATCGGCCATGAATACTCGCTGCCGTCGGCAAGATTCCCGACATTGTAGGTGATGCCCTGAGATTGGATGAGTTGCTGGCTGGTGCGCCAGCGCCGGCTCAGCTGGTCAAAACCCATCCGGCCAAGTTCTACGAACAGTTTTCGCCAGTGACGCCGTGGGAATACGGAAGGGAGAAGAGCTTCGTCCCAGTAGTCCGGCAGCGGCCTGTATTGGAGGCGGTTCGTTTCTGTATTGGTCCGTACGGGCACAGCTACCTTGAAGTTCCTCGTCTACGGAGATCTAAGGTTGACGGAAACTCGGGATTCACATCCAGCCGCGGAACATCGACGCGGCCGGGTGTATGTCCCAGCGCAAAGAATCGCGTGAGGCGGCGCGCTTCCGCTTCGTTCGAGTTCACCGGAAACGTGTCATAGCTAAGGCCGCCGGGGTGTGCAACATGATATGTGCAGCCGCCGATCGATTGCTTTGCCGCAAGATCCACGACATCGAACACCAGCGGCGGGTGTACGGGAATTGTGGGGTGAAGGCAGCGCGGGGGCTGCCAGGCGCGGTAACGTACGGCGCAGACGAAATCCCCGTTTGTCCCGGTTGGCTGCAACGGCAGCCTTTGCCCGTTGCAGGTGACGGCGAACTTTTCTGCGGCCAGGCCCTTCACGCGCACCTGCATGCGCTCGACGGACGAATCCACGTAACGGGCCGTTCCACCCGCGCCCGGCTCTTCCCCAAGAACGTACCAGGGTTCGATTGCCTGCCGCAGTTCCACTTCAACACCGTCGTAACACACCCGGCCGTAAACCGGAAAACGAAATTCGAAGTGCGGAGCAAACCAGCCTTCATCGATGTCGTAGCCCGCTTCCTGCAGATCACGGACAATGGACCGAAAGTCCTTTTCGACAAAATACGGCAGCAGAAACAGGTCGTGAAGCCGGGTTCCCCAGCGGATCGGCTTTTCCTGATAAGGCGCGCGCCAGAACCAGGCGACGAGCGCGCGCACCAACAGTTGCTGGGCGAGGCTCATTCGCGCGTGCGGCGGCATCTCGAAAGCGCGCATCTCGACGAGGCCGAGCCGTCCTGTCGGGCTGTCGGGGGAATACAGCTTATCGATGCAGAATTCGGCCCGATGGGTGTTGCCCGTCACATCAACCAGCAGATTTCGAAATATGCGATCCACCAGCCAGGGCGGACAGTCTCCGTTCCGCGACTGACCGAGGACGTCGAAAGCGAGTTCCAGTTCATATACCGCATCGCTGCGGCCCTCATCGGCGCGTGGAGCCTGGCTCGTTGGGCCGATGAAGACTCCGGAAAACAGATAGGAGAGCGCGGGGTGGTTCAACCAATATCCGACGAAGCTTCTTAAGAGGTCGGGACGCCTCAGGAATGGACTGTCCGCCGGTGAAATTCCGCCAAGCGTGACATGATTGCCGCCGCCTGTTCCGGTGTGCCGTCCGTCCAGCATGAATTTTTCCGTTGCCAGACGGGTCAGCCGCGCCTGCTCATACAAGGCAACCGTGTTGTCCACGAGTTCGCGCCAGCTTGTTGCCGGGTGAACATTCACTTCGATGACTCCCGGATCGGGCGTGACCTTGATCACCCGCAGTCTTGGATCGTTCGGAGGGGGATAGCCTTCGATGAGCACCGGCATGCGCAGCCGCGCGGCCGTCCGCTCAACCGCGGCGATCAGCTCCAGATAGTCTTCTATTGAGCCGGTGGGTGGAAGGAATACCCAGAGGCGGCCGTCTCGAGCCTCGACCGTAACCGCCGTGCGAACGACGGCCCCGGCGTGAGCTTCGACAGGAGCGGCCGTCGCTTCGAGTCTCGGCTGCCGAAGGGGCGGCAGCGGCAACGGCTTCGCCGGCGCCATCGGATCGACGACCCATAGTTGCCGGATTTTGTCCTCGGGTTCCCAGGGCAGGCTGTGCAAGGGAAGACGAAATCCCACGGGGGAGTCACCGGGCACCAGAAATAAATGGTGCGCCCGCAGCATCCATAACCCCGTCTGCCATTCCGGTCCGCACTTCCCGATTCCGCGCTGAAGCGGCAGCACAAAACCTACGGGACTCCCGATACCGCGCTCGAAAACACGCCTCATCCGCTCGCGCTCTTCGGGATTGTCGAGCTTGTTGTCTTCGGGAGCGACATTAACGGGGAGTTCCCGCTCTTTGAGCAGATACTCGAGCGGGTCTTCATACGCCGTGATGACGTAATCCGGATGTACCGACAAGGTATGCGCAAACTCTTCGGCAAAGCGCTGCGCTTCGCCCGCACCGAAACAGTAATTGCGATCCGGATCTGCCACCCATTGCGGATCGTTCCACAGCGCCAGACCGTCCGTTCGCCAATAGCAGCTGAACGCCCACCGGGGAAGGGATTCGCCGGGATACCATTTGCCTTGTCCGAAGTGCAGGAAGCCGGCCGGCGCAAAATGTTGCCGCAGACGCTTCAGAAGGACGCCGCCCAGCCGTAATTTCTCAGGACCGAGTGCGGCTGTATTCCATTCCTCGCCGTCCATGTCATCGATTGAAATAAACGTCGGTTCGCCGCCCATGGTGAGGCGCACGTCCCCCGCCTTCAGTTCGGCATCGATCTGATCGCCGGCTGCACACATCCGCGACCATTGCTCTTCGGTGTAGGGTTTGGTAACGCGGGGATCTTCATGAATGCGCGTCACGCGCATTTCATGGAAGAACTCCACCTCGCACGGGCTCACAAGACCGGTCACCGGCGCTGCGGACGGAGGCTCCGGAGTTGCGGCCAGTGGAATGTGGCCTTCGCCGGTCAGCAGTCCCGACGTCGGATCGAGCCCGACCCAGCCCGCTCCGGGGAGATAGACTTCGGCCCACGCATGCAGGTCTGTGAAATCTTCGCCAGGTCCCACCGGACCTTCGAGAGGCTTCACGTCCGGCTTCAACTGGATCAGATAGCCGGAAACAAATCGCGCGGCGAGTCCGAGCCGGCGCAGCGTCTGGACCAGGAGCCATGCGGAGTCACGGCACGAACCGCTGGCGCGTTCGAGCGTCTCCTCGGGGCTCTGGATGCCCGGCTCCATTCGAATGACGTACCGGACCTCGCCTTGCACCCGCCGATTGAGCTCAACGAAGAAATCGATAGTGCGAACTTCACTGCGGTCGATCGACGACAGAAACTTCTCGAGCTGCGGGCCGAGCGGCGCCGCCGGTTCGAGGAAAGACCGGAGTTCCCGCTCTTCCTGCAGTTCATATTCGAACGGGTATTTCTCCGCGTAAGGCTCGAGAAAAAAATCGAACGGGTTGATCACCGTGATGTCCGCCACGAGACTGACTTCCAGGGAGAATACCGGGGTCTCTTTCAGAAAAACCAGCCGCGCCAGGAAATTACCGAACGGGTCCTGCTGCCAGTTGATGAAGTGATCCTTGGGTTCGATGTTCAGAGCGTAACTCATTACCTGCGTGCGGCTGTGCGGAGCCGGACGCAAACGGACGATCTGCGGCGAAAGCGTGACCAGCCGGTCATACTTGTAAACAGTCTTGTGATGCAGTGCGACTCGAATGCCCATAAGTGAATATCCAGATTTACGTCAAGGTTTTGATCTTACGCTCGAAATCCTGTCGCGGGATCAAATCGATGACTTGGATCCGGTCGGGCAACAGTCGAAACAGTAAACGGAAGTCGATGCCGATGCGCTGCCGCACCACGTTGGGCCGGCTCTTGAGGCGTTTCGCACCGCTGAAGGCCGCGGCATCGCCCCCGGCGAGGCGCCCCAGCATGACCATGGCGCCGCGCGCAACATGATGGGGAAACTCATTCAGCCTGTCGTGGAAGCCTTTCGGAAAGTCGATGAGGCGGACAGGATGGCTTCCTTCGGCATCCTGAGGCAGCAGGAGCTCGTCTTCATGGTCCGGCTCTGCCTCGTTGGAACCTGCGGCGGCAAGCTGCGAGCGTTCGCGCAGCGTTTCAACTTTTTCCTGAGCTTCTTCGAGCTGGCGCTGCAGCGCATTTCGTTCGCCGTGTCTCTCTTTGAGGCTGGCTTCCAGGTTTTTGACCTTCTGGCGCATCTCGCGTAGCCGCTCGTCGTCTTCGTTGTTTGCACTCATGGCGGCGGCAGCTTCGGCGGCAGCCGCTCTCTCGCGGCGGGTGACGTCTTTTTCCAGCTGATCCAGGGATTCCTTCAAGGCGCGCACTTCACGGCGCTTGGCTTCGAGGGTTTCTTCAGCCTGGCGCAGAGCCGCCTCGGTTTCCTCGCGGTCTTTATCCCGCCGGGCTTCGAGCAGTTCGTGTACCGGATCTTCTGCCGCAAGACCCATCCGCTCGCGGATAGTCGTGATCTGTTCGTATCCTTGATCGATGTCTTTAGGCGGCGTGAGCAGCAGAGTACTCCGGAAAATCATGATGGCAATGCCGCCGAATTTCGAAAACCCCACCGCATAGGCGAGGTCGTTGTAATCGCCCGGACTCTCACTTTTCAGCGCTTTTGCCGCCGCTTCTTCGATCAGCGTAAGGGATTTGCCGGGATCGTCCTGAGCGAGCAGAAGCCGCTGGCTCAGGCGCAGCTCTTCTTCCTTCTGGTCCGGCCGGAGCCGCATCATCCACTCACCGATATCTTTCCGCTGCCCGCGGGCCGCATGGAACATGACGAAAAACCATGAATCCTCCATGTCGTCCTCGAAGCCGGACTTTTCGATCAGCCTTTCCAGGAGCTCCGCCGCCCGATCGAGATTGAACAGGGTGACGCGCACAAAGTATTCCGTCAGCAGATGCCGCGGAACCTCGGAGGGATCCATCCGGCCCAATTCCGCAGGCGAGTAATGCTGAATCCGTTCCAGCGTCAGATGCCGCGCCCCGCTTTGGCGCATTTCCCTCAGGGTCTGGCCGGCGACGCCCGACGACTGCTGGAGCCGTGCACGGTCCTGATCCTGATGGCAGTTCTTGTATTTTTTGCCGCTCCCGCAATGGCAGGGATCATTTCGCCCGATGCGTTCCACGGACCGGCGCACGGTCTGCGTCGGGTCCAGCGGAAAGTTCGGTTCAACCGGCAGCAGCTTAAGAATCGGAGTCCGATAGGCCCGCACCGCATCACTGGCGCCGGGAATGGCCCGGGCCACCAGTTTCTTCCACTCCTGCTCGACAATGATCGAGTAATTCTTGCGCATGATGTCGTACAGGACCGAATCTTTCAGATATTCGGCGATCGCGATCAGGAAGATGTCCACCGCCGGCATGAGTTTCACCCGCCGGGCGACAACGCGGGCCTCTCTGAGCAAACCGTCGGGATAGGCGCTGCCGCGATTCTCGTCGCACCAGATCGCCAGCGCAAACAACGCGGTGGCCGCGGTTTCGTTATGGATAGCGGTGTTCTTCATTCCTTCGAGCAGGCATTCGGCAACCTCGCCCTGCATCCCGAACATCATCGCCACGAGATAGGCCGCCGCTCCGGCGAGTCGGGCGCCTCCGATCAGGTGCTTGGCATCGACCGGGCGGTCTTTGGCGAATGCAGCGAAGACGATGACCATGAATGCCAGGGAGTTGCTTTCATGGATGGCCTCGTCGATCCAGTTGGCGAGTTCGTCGTCGTCCGGCGGCAACACTTCTGCGGTGCGTTCGACGGATTCCCGGCATAACCCTGCCTGATTGATATATTCCAATACTTCTGAATTCATATCCCGCGACTAGATATAGTGCAGAATATGCATGAATGGAAGATTTTCCAGAGGGAGGGCCCACTTTGGAGCCGGAACGCGCCTACGACCGGACAAAAGAAGACGCCGGAAACATCGTTCATTGCGAGCATGTCAACCTGCGCCAGCCGGACCAGCGTCTGGCGACAATCTTTTACGTTTCAGGCCTGGGGCTCACCAGAGATCCGTATATGTTCACCGGGATCGAAAACATGTGGATCAATGCCGGGCGCCATCAACTGCATCTTCCGGCGGGCGATCCTCAGCGGCTTCGCGGAACCGTTGCGCTCATCCTTCCCGACCTGGATGCCCTCCGCAGCCGGTTGAGTATTGTCGCGCCGCTCTTGCAGCATACACGGTTCGGATTTACCGATCGTGACAATACGGTTGAAGTGACCTGTCCGTGGGGAAATCGCTTTCGCTGTCATGCGCCATCGCCGGAATTCGGTTCGGTGGAGCTGGGAATCGCATACGTCGAGTTTGATGTCGGTCCCGGCACGGCCGGGGGCATCGCCGGCTTTTATGACGAAATCATGGGTGCGCAGGCGTCGGCGGGAATGCGGAATGGAGCGATGACGGCATCGGTCCGGACCGGAAGAGATCAGTTTCTTTTCTTTCGCGAGACGAATGAGCCGCCGCCGCTCTACGATGGGCATCACATTCAGATCTATATTGCGGACTTTTCAGGGCCGTACCGGAAGTTGATTGAACGGAATCGCATCTCGCGCGAAACCGATAGTCATGAATGGAGGTTCCGGGACATCGTCGATGGGCGCACGAACGAGGTTCTTTTCACGATCGAACATGAAGTCCGCAGTCTTAAACATCCACTTTTTGCGCGTCCTTTGATTAATCGCAATCCGGCGCAGAACAATCGCAACTACATCCGCGGCAAGGACGCCTTTCCGGGGACGTTTTAGAACAAAAAAGCCTCCTCTTTTGTGCCTTTTGTGGCTAATCTCCTTCTATGAAACCCAGCGTCTTCACTGTCACTGTTATTTCGCTTTGTCTCTCCGCAGTCACTTATGGACAGACCACGGCGCCGCAGGATCAATGCAGGCCTGCTGCACCTCCGGAATTTCAGGCCGCGGCGCGCGGCGGCGGAGCGGCCAGGGGCCAGGGTTCCCAGGCGCGCGGCGGCGGCGGTCAGGCGCAGCAGCCCGTCCCTCGCGACGCGAATGTGACCGGGATCCCGGGAGTTGTCGCGGCTGGAGCAAAGTGGACGAAGATCTGGCAGCAGGCCGGCAACAGCGCGGACGGAATTCTTCCGGATAAGGACGGCAATGTCCTCGTCGCCCAGGAAGACTACGATGCCGTCCTGAAGATCGATCAGAACGGCAAGTCGTCCGTATTTGTCGCGAATGCGAAGGGCGTGGGATCGATTGCGATGGATCGCCAGGGCCGTCTTTACGGCGCACACCGGACGGAGCGGCCGGGTTCGACGAAGCCGGACCGCGATTCGATTATTAATGCGATCACTGTCCTTGCCCCGGAACGCTCAACCGTAGCGGACAACTGGGCGGACGGCACGCCGTTGACCGTGCGTCCGAATGATCTCCTCCCCGACAGTCACGGCGGCGCGTACTTCACATCGGGTTGCCTCTACTATGCGAGCCCGAAAGGCGGCGTCACGGTGGTTGCCGATAACCTCCGGACCAACGGGATCGTCTTCAGTCCCGACGACAAGGTTCTCTATGTCACCAACGGTGGCACCATCGTCGCTTTCGATGTCCAGGCACCGGGTATGCTCACGAATCGCCGCGATTTCGCAAAGCTCGAAGCCGGCGGCTCCGGCGACGGCAGCGCGGTGGATTCGCAGGGACGTTTGTATGTGACCTCGAATCCCGGCGTTCAGGTCTTCGACAAAACCGGGAAATACCTTGGCATCATTCCCACTCCCCGCAGCCTGATCAGCGTGGCCTTCGCAGGTCCCGGCAAGAAAACGCTTTTCATCGTCGGTTCCGGCGCGGACGATGCCAACGGCCAACCCATTCGCGAAGGCCCGCAGCAGACCGCCGCGACGGTTTACAAACTGCCGATGATCGCGCAGGGCGTCAAGGGCCGCGCGAAATAGCCAATAAGGAGCGCTTCGCGAGCATCCATGCTGACGCATCTTTGAATGGTGAAGCGCAAGTCTCCTCCTGAAACAGGGCATTAAAATATTGACGCATCCTCCGAGCCGCGGAGCGGCGCCAGAGCTTAGCCACGGCCGTTAGGCCGTGGTTTTAGATACCACAGGTCTCAGTCCCGTTAGGGGCGAAAGAATCACTTCCACATGTATACGAACAGGACAATGACGCAAATCGGCTTACAAAAATGGCGGCATGAACGTCATTATTCGACAAATCTGTAGCTCCCTGGCTCCTCTGCCGTACGCGAGGCTATCTGTTTTCAGCGACATGCGCATCGGCAATCATCTTGCTCAGATCTTCCCTTGGAACAATTTTCAATGAACTCAAAAATCGAAAGTCTGCTACGTCACACTCTGCAACTTACTACCGACATAAAACCAACCAATAATAACTATCCCACCATTGCGGCCGGTACGCCTCCCGATCGACCGGCCGGTGCTGATACCGCGGACGCCGGAATAATGGCCGGTGTCCCGGTTTCAGCGGGCTCGGAAAATTTACGCTTGACTTCATTGCCGGGCGTGCGTTAAACCGCTTAACATTGCTTTTCTAGGAAGTACAGAAAAGCCACGGTTCCCCGGCTCCCTGTTAGAGTCCCCAACTCACGTCCGGGCAAAGACTCTCAATTACCCCGTCCTGTAATCAATCGACACATTTTGGCGAATTCAGCAGTACGCCCGTGCGCGCGTGGTGCAGTTTGCATTGAGGTACGAAATTCTAATGCGCAATTTCTTATACCGTTCACTATGCACGGTGGCCATCTTCCCTTTGGCAGCCACCCTGGCTGCGGCCCAATCGGAGACACGTTCAAAACCGGAATCCGCGCCGGCGAAGATGGCGGCCGCAAAACCGGCAGACAAGACGGAGAAGGATGCCACGGTTCCAGCGGCGCCTCCGAAGCCCGCGCCGGTGAAATATACCGAACTCAAGAAAACAGTATGGCCTCCCAAAACGGGAGTCAAAACGCCGGGCGTGCAGATTCCGATGATCTACTTGAAGCCGGAAGCGGAGATTGCTCTGCCCGGTCCCGCGGGTGCGTTCCTGTTCACGACCGACCAGGTGCTGATTTCTATTCCCGGCTCAGACCAGGTTGCGCGCGTGGAAGGGCGCTCAAACAAAGTCCTGGAGCCGTTTTCCGGAATAACGAAACCCTGTGGCGGCTTCGCCAATGCATTCCGCAATCTGTGGGTTATGAGCTGCGGCTCCAAAAACCTGGCTCGCCTCGAAACGGGGACCGGGAAATCAGTCGCGGCGATCGGCACGGGCTCGGGCTCCGCGCCTTATGCGATCGCATCGAGTGCGGATAGCGTCTGGGCGTTGACGGACGATAAGACGACGCTCACGCGCATCGATCCGGATACCAACGCGATTGTTTCCGAGACGCGGCTTCCTGCCGGCTGCCGGTCGCTTTCTTTTGCAGCGAATGCGCTATGGATCGCGTGTCCAGCTGAAAAACGCATCATCCGCCTCGATCCCCAGACCAACCTCGTGACGTCGCGCATCGAAGTAACGCCGGAGCCGGTTTCGATCGCGTTTGGCGGCGCCACCGCCGCTGAAAATTCGATCTGGGTGCTCTCGCGCAAAGAAGGCAAGGTTGCTCGAA
This sequence comes from Terriglobia bacterium, assembly GCA_036496425.1. Classification (NCBI taxonomy): domain Bacteria; kingdom Pseudomonadati; phylum Acidobacteriota; class Terriglobia; species Terriglobia bacterium. Next base: position 16,272 of record DASXLG010000298.1, read on the forward strand.
TCGATCCCAAGACCAATAAGGTCATAGCGACGATCGATCTCGGTTTCACGAACGCCGACGGGAATATTGCATTCGGTGACGGGTTCCTCTGGGTTACCGCGCCGGGCTTCCCGATAACCAAAATCAGTACTCCATTGGAAAAAGAAAAAGTGGTGCAGCAGTTCGCCGGCGACGGCGGAGGCATGATTCAGTTCGGTCTGAACTCCGTCTGGCTGACGAACACCTCCTACAACAACGTGTGGCGTATCGACCCCAAACGCATAGCCGCCACTCTGGCAGAGTAACGGAGCAATCGGACATATGAGCATGAAGACAAAATTGCAGTTGGCTGTTTTTCTCTCCCTGGCCGCAGTTTCCAGCCTTGCCGCGCAAACCACTCCGGCGAGCTCTCCGGACTTCTTCGAGGCGAAGATCCGGCCCGTTCTGATCAAGAACTGTTACACCTGCCATACCGGATCGCAGATGGGCGGATTGCGTCTGGATAGCCAGGAAGCGGTGATGAAGGGAGGCAATCGCGGTCCCGTCGTCGTGCCGGGCAAGGCGGCCGGAAGCCTGCTCGTTACGGCGATCCAGCAGACGGATCCTTCCCTGAAAATGCCCCTGGGCGGCAAACTCACCGATGCGGAAATAAGCGATTTCACGGCATGGATCGACGCTGGAGCCGTCTGGCCGAAAAATGCGGCAACAGCCGCTGCCAACGATGGCAAATATATCGTTTATCCGGAACAGAAGGAATTCTGGTCGCTGGTTTCGCTGAAGACGACCAAAGTCCCTGCTGTGAAAGATGTCAAGTGGCCGAAGACCGATCTCGATCACTTTGTTCTTGCGCGGCTCGAGAAAGATGGACTGAAGCCGGTCGCGCCGGCTTCGAAGCGTGATTTGATCCGGCGCGCATCGCTCGATCTCACAGGGCTCCCGCCGACCTACGAAGAGATTCAGGCCTTCGAGAAGGACACCTCGGCGAACGCGTTCGCCAAAGTCGTCGACCGGCTTCTGGCCTCACCGCAGTACGGCGAGCGATGGGGTCGTGTATGGCTGGACGTCGCGCGTTACGGCGAAGATGACTATCGCAGTCTGAATCCGAATCCGAAGGGCTATCGCCCGTACCCCAATGCGTACGCCTATCGCGACTGGGTCATTCAGGCCTTCAATGACGACATGCCTTTCGACAAGTTCGTGAAGGCGCAGATCGCAGGTGATCTGGTCGATCCGCAAGACCGGCCCAAAATGCTCGCCGGCACCGGATTCCTTGGACTGGGTCCCTGGTACTACGACAACGGCGCGTTTGAAATCACCCGGGCCGATGAGCGTCATGACCGGGTTGACGCTGTCACACGCGGTTTTCTCGGCCTGACCGTGGGGTGCGCCCGCTGCCACAACCACAAGTACGATCCCATTCCTCAGACCGACTACTACTCCCTGGCCGGTGTTTTCTACAACACGATTTATGAAGAATATCCCGGCGCTCCCAAGAAAATCGTCGATGAATACGCGAAGCTCGAAGACGAACTCGACAAAGAGCAGAAAATTCTGCAGGAAGCCACAACGGCTTCTACCGACACACTTTCCCGCTCGCTGGTTTACCAGACATCCAACTATCTGATGGGCGTCTGGGATGTTACCCAGACCGGTACGGCGAAGAAAGAGATCGCCCAGGTCGTCGAGCAGCGAAAGCTCGATTACGAACTCCTCGACCGCTGGATCAAGTACATGGCCAAGCCGACCACGAAGTACAAAAACAAGGATGCCTGGCAGGCCATGATCAAGAAAGGCGGCACGCAGCAGGATGCGAAACGGCTGGCCGACAAATTCCAGGAAGAAGTCGTCGCCGCCATGCTCGAAAAGAACGACATCGACGGCGAGAACAAAGTCATCCAGGCGAAAGACCTCGACGGCACCAAGCCGAAGAAGCGCACCGACAAGCCGAGCAATTTCATGTCATTCAAGGATTTCAATCCCGGATCATGGCTCCGCTTGAAGAGCCTGCCGGATGAGCAGAACAACTTCTGGACCGAAATCTTCCAGCGCGAGCTGAAGGATGAAGAAGATCCCAACGCGATGCCGATGAACGGACGGCAGGGAAATCCCGGCGTCCTTTTGTTCCGCGGCTGGGGACTGGAAAGCCGGATCGGCGAGGAAGCCCAGGCACGAATCAAGAACATCCAGAGCGACGTTGATGCCGTCAAGAAAAAGATGGAAGTTCATTACCCCTTCATTCACGGCGTCAGGGATTCCGAAAAGCCGGAAGACATCCCGGTGGCGTTCCGCGGAGATCCGAACAATCCGACCGGAAAGCCGGTCCCGCGGCACTTCCTGAGTCTGCTTTCCGAAGGCGACCCGAAGCCCTTTACGCAGGGAAGCGGACGCCTGGAGCTGGCGGAAGCGATCTCGAAGCAGCCGCTCGCCCTGCGGGTTTTCGTCAATCGAATCTGGAAAGGACATTTCGGAACAGGCATCGTCGACACGCCGAGCAATTTCGGAACTGCCGGCGAGCGTCCGACCAATCCGGAGCTGCTCGAGTACATGGCAAATTACTTCGTTTCACACGGAACATCCGTGAAAGCCCTTCAGCGGGAAATCATGCTGAGTTCCGTGTATCAGCTCAGCACGGCCGACAACGCGGAAGACTTCGCCAAGGATTCCGGCAACCGGCTCTATTGGCGCGCCGAGAAGAAGCGTCTCGATGCGGAAGAGCTTCGCGATGGCGTTCTTTTCACGGCCGGCAATCTCGACAATGCGATGGGCGGCCCTTCCGCCGATCTGACTCCGGCCAACCTGCGCCGCACGGTGTACGGCAAGGTCAGCCGCTACAAACTCGACGAATATCTGCAACTCTTCGATTTTCCGAGCCCGAGTATCAGCGCCGAAAAACGCTTCGTGACCACGGTCCCATTACAGCGCCTCTTCCTGATGAACAGCGATTTTATGCAGATCGAGGCCGAAGAGCTGGCAAAGCGCGTGGCGAACGAAACCGACAATCGCGCCCGCATCAAGAGAGCCTACGAATACGTCTACGGCCGTGACGCGACAGAAGAAGAAATCGGGCTGGGCTTGAACTACCTCAGGAGTGAGCCGTTGACCGAATACGACGAAGGCAAGACTCGAGCGCCGGCGCCCGGAGCCGGCGGCCGTCGCGGAGGACGCGGCGGCGCTCAGGGACAAGCGAAAGGACCGGCAGGGTCGGCTGGAAAGGCTGCCGCGCAGGCAAAGAGCGCTGACGGTGACGATAAGCCGGCCGAAACGGCTGCACTGGCTGCAGCAGACAAACCGGAAGGGGCAAAGCCCGCAACAGAGGCGGCCAAACCCGCACCGGCGGCCGAAGCAGCCGCCGAGCCAACCGCCGAGCCAACCGCCGAACCGGCCGACGGCGCGGTGGCCGATACAGCCACAGCGGATGCCGGCGGCGACGGCGCCGCTCCAGCTCAACCGATGGGCATGGGAATGATGGGCGGCATGGGCCGGCGAGGCGGCGTTGCCGCAACTCCCGAAGTTAAATATGACGTCAGCGTCTGGGGCCGCTACACCAAGGTCCTGTTCAGCTCCAGCGAGTTCCTGTTTATTAACTAATTCTTAGAGGACTTTTATATGTCACAACACAAAGCAAGTAATCCGATGACTCGCCGCGAGGCCTTGTGCCGGATGGGTGGTGGTTTCGGCATGATGGCCTTCGCCAGCCTCGTGGGTCAGTCCGTCAATTACGCCCAGGGAATTGTTGCGCCGGACGGAACAGGCGGCGTCGCGACCCTCGACTATCCGCAACGCGTGAAGCGCGTGATTTTTCTCTTCATGAATGGTGGATGCTCCACCATCGATTGCTTCGATCCAAAACCCGCTCTCGAAAAATATGACGGCCAACCGATGCCCGGCGGCAGCGTCAAGACCGAGCGGCGTACCGGCGAGCTGATGAAGTCGCCGTTTAAATTCAAGAAGTACGGCGAGTGCGGCATGGACGTCAGCGAACTCTGGCCGCATCTCGGCGAATTCGCCGACGAGATCGCCTGGGTGCGTTCGGTCTATACCGATATTCCGAATCATGAACCGGCCTGTCTGATGGTGAACACCGGAGCCAATCAGGCGGGCCGCCCCTCGATGGGCGCATGGATGACCTATGGCCTGGGCACGGACAACAAGAGTCTACCCGGATTCGTGGTTTTGAGTCCCAATCTGCCGACCACAGTAGGTTCGCCGCTATGGAGCAATGGCTTCCTGCCTGCCGTCAATCAGGGGACCTTCATCTCTTCACGAATCCAGACCCGGCCGAACTCCGATGGTGACGACGACATGGCAGATATGCCGGATCCCGCCGCGGCCGCCGGCGATAAGGGCAAAGACGGCAAAGAGAAACAGAAAAAAATTGTCGTCGAACAGGCCTTTGATCCGAAAAAACTCATCAGCTTCGTGAACAATCCGAAATTTCAGATGACCGAGCAACGCCGCGAAATGGACCTTTTGGAAAAAATGGAAGCCATCGACCGTCAGCGCGTCGGATCGAGCGCCAATGTTGAAGCCGTACTGAAATCCATGGAAGTTGCTTACCGGATGCAGACGGAAGCCCCTGAAGTCTTCGACGTGCGGAAGGAATCACAGGCAACGCTCAATCTTTATGGCGAAGGCACAACCGCGCGCGGCTGCCTGCAGGCGGCCCGGCTCGTCGAAAAAGGCGTTCGTATCGTGCAGGTGTTCTATGCCAGCGGCGACCCATGGGATGCTCACGCCGATATCATGGCGCACAAGGTCAACGCCAAGAACTCCGACCAGGCCTATGCTGCACTGCTCAAAGATCTCAAACAGCGCGGACTGTGGAAAGACACGCTGGTCGTCTGCGGCTCCGAGTTCGGCCGGACTCCAGTCCGCGAAGTCGGCGGCAACGGTACCGGAGTGAAACGCGGCCGCGACCACAATCCATTCGGGTTCACGATGTGGCTGGCCGGCGGCGCCGTCAAAGGCGGCACCATCTACGGCTCAACCGACGAGTTCGGTTTCAAGGCCGTCGAGAAGCCCGCGCACGTTCATGACATCCACGCCACCATCCTTTATTTGATGGGCATCGATCACAAGAAACTGACCTACCGCTATAGCGGCCGCGATTTCCGCCTGACCGATGTGGCGGGCAACGTCATTCATGAGTTGATCGCATGAGCTACACAAGGGAACGGAACACAAGAGGCACAAGAAGGAGGAGGACATTCATTTTCGTCTTGTGCCTCTTGTGCTTCTTGTGTTCCGCTCTGCTCTCGCAACGCGCTCCGCGTCCTCCCAAGCCGGGCGTGAAGGAGCCTGGCGTTCAACGCCAGATGACCACGGTCACTCCTATTGCCGTCTTCACGACGGAAGGGACACCCGACTGGCAGGTCCTGACGGACGACGCGGTCTGGGTCACCAATGGACCGAAGAGCACAGTCCATCGCCTGGACATGAAAACCAACACAGTCGCTGCCACGGTTCAGGTCGGCAAACGGCCCTGTTCCGGGCTCGCCTGGGGCTTCGGCAGCGTATGGGTTCCGAACTGCGGCGACAACACGCTTTCGCGCATCGATACCAAAACCAATCAGGTGATCGCGACTCTGCCTTACGGCCCGGCCAATAGCGAAGGCGGTATTACCGCAAGTACGAATGCCGTCTGGATGCTGACGGACAAAGCGCGAAGCGCAAGCGCGATAGCGCGCAGCACCAATCAAAGCCTGCTCTCACGAATCGATCCGGCGACCAACATGGCCGTGGCTCAGATCGAAGTGCCGTCCGGGTCTTTTTCGTGCGTGGTTGGTGAGGACGGCGCCATCTGGATCAGCAGCACGGAAAACAATCTGGTATCTCGTGTCGATCCGAAGACGAACATGGTCACCGACAAGATCGACGTCGGCCTTCAGCCTCGCTTTCTGACGGCCGGCGGCGGCTCGATCTGGACCTTGAATCAAGGCGACGGCACGGTTTCCCGCGTCGACATCAAGACGAAGAAACTCGTCACGAACATCCAGGTCGGGATCCCCGGGACCGGCGGCGAGATTGCATTCGGCGAAGGTTATGTCTGGGCGACGATCCCGGAGATTCCTATTTCCCAGATCGACCCGGCTACAAATAAGGTTGTTCACCAGTGGCTTGGCACAGGTGGAGATTCCATTCGAGCCGGGTTCGGTTCGGTGTTTCTCTCCAACCTGCGAGCCGGGAATGTCTGGAGGATTCATCCGAACCAGCTCGAGGCGGGCGTTGCGGTCGGCAGTCTGCCGAAAGTCTGGCAAACCGGCGGCCCGGATTGCGCGGCCTTGCCGAAATGGCAAGTACATGAATACAACCCGGACTTTTACATCCTGAGGGAATCCGGCTGCACGAACTACGAAAAGCCTTTCCTGTACCTGATCTTTGGTTCCGAGCGAGCCATGCTCGAAGATACGGGTGCGGGCAAGGAGGTGGAGACCAGCTCCGTTGTAATGGACGTTGTCGCACAATGGGCGAAGCGGAATAAGAAGGACTCGGTTCCGCTCATCGTCATGCACTCTCACGGACATGGCGACCACACGGCGGGCGACGCGCAGTTCAAGGACAAACCGAACGTCCAGTTCGTCGCGGCGGCGGTACCTGATGTTCAGAAAGCGTTTGGAATCGAACACTGGCCGAATGATATCGGTCATGTGGATCTCGGAGGCCGCATTCTGGATGTGATTCCCATTCCCGGACATCATGTGGCGTCCATCGCATTGTATGACTCGCGTACCGGCCTTCTGCTGACAGGCGACAGCCTCTATCCCGGCCGGCTCTACGTTGCGGATTTACCGGCTTTCGTCGCCAGCAACCAGCGGCTTGTCGACTTCGTGCGCGACCGGCCGGTTTCGCACATTCTCGGTACGCATATCGAGCAGGCGCGAACGCCGTATGTGGATTATCCGCGCGGAACCACCTGGCAGCCGGATGAACACGTGCTCGAATTGTCGCGCGGCGACCTGTTGGAGCTGAACGAGGCTCTGACAAAATTGAATGGAAAACCAGACAAGATTGTCTTGCGCGATGTAACAGTGGTTCCGCGGCGGTAACAATGCATATAATCTCGCTCCAGGGTCACCATGTCGTTGACACTGAGAGCGACGCTGCTCATATTTATCATTTCGGTTTCTGTCCATGCTGAGAATCGCACGCTAGCTTTGTATTCAGGGCCGGCACGCGGACTCGATGCGGAATCCTCGCTCGCGATGCGCGCGGAACTGCAGCGGCTGCTTGAACCGGCAGGACTCGATGTCGTGTGGCAAGCGGCGCCCGAACGGCGCTATGGCCAGGATTTCGATCTCGTCGCAGTGGCTTCGTTTGACGGATCGTGTTCTCCGGCCGAGGTCCTGCCTCCCATATCCACCGCAAGTCTCGCGGATACCGTAATCACCGACGGCCGCGTCCTTCCGTTCTTTCATATCGACTGTCCACGGCTGATTCAAATGCTTGGTTCCCAGGTCGCGCCTTCGGTTCTGGGCCGTGCGCTCGGGCGCGTGATCGCTCACGAGTTGTACCACATCGTCGCACACACCCCGGAGCACCAGGACAGCGGCGTCGCAAAGGCGGTTTTCTCGATTTCAGACCTTAAGAATTCCCGGTTCGCGTTTGATTCCTGGAGTATTGATCGGATGCGGCCGCCTGCGATCGCAAATTCATCGACCGTTTCGACCGAAGCCGGCGGCCGTTAGTTCGGAATACCGGATTTGTTGTGCTGCCAACAAAGCGGGGAATAGCCACAAAAGGCACATAGCAGAACACAAAAAGCACAAAACGTGAGGTCTTGGTGATGTCTTGTGTTCTGCTATGTGCCTTTTGCGGCTATTCCCGTTCTACAGATCCAGCCGTCCGGTGCTGGCTCCAAACTTGTCGATCTGCGCGCCGTAGAGGTGGGCGATCGCGAGCAGGAGGTTCGCGGTCGGTTCCTTTTTGGCCACGATGTGGCGATCGCCTTTCAGTTTGCCGTACGCGCCGCCCAGCAGCAGGGCGGGCGGGTTGCTGCGGTCGTGGAGATTGCCGTTGCTCATGCCGCTCCCGAAGTAGATCAAGGAGTGGTCGAGCAGGCTGCCGTCGCCGTCCGGCGTCGCTTTCATCTTCTCGATGAACTCGGACAGCTTGGCCACATGATAGGTACCGATTTTGGCGTACTTCGCCATCTTTTCGGGATCGTTTCCGTGGTGCGACATACTGTGGTGCGTTTCGGGAATTCCGAGCTGCGCGTAACTGCGATCGGTCGGCTCGTGCCCGATCATGAAGGTGAACACGCGACTGATGTCGCCTTGCAGCGCGAGATGCATCAGATCGTAGGTGATCGACATGTGGTCGTCAAACGCCTCGGGGAGTCCGACCGGCGCATCGGGAATGCCCGTGATCGTGCCAAGCCGCTTTTCCATGCGTTCGAGCTGCAGCTCAACGTCCCGGATGTTGTTGAGGTACTCGTCGAAAATCACGCGGTCGGGCGCGCCGAGCGTGCCCTTCAGGCGGCGGGTTTCGCCGCTGACCGAGTCGAGCAGGCTCTGTCTTTCCTTGAGCCGGGCGGAACGCTCCTCGGGCGACCCGGCCTCGCCGAACATCCGCTCGAAGGTGACGCGCGGGTTGATGGCCACCGGCAGCGGACTGCTGTCCGTACGCCACGCCAGAGTGTTGAAGAACGTACACGGAAAGCCGTCGCACGCACCGACGGAGGTTCCCATGTCCTCGGTGCCCACCTCAATCGACCGCAGCGGCGTGTCCTCCGCCACCATGTCGGCGATGTACTGGTCAAGCGTCTTCTTGGACTGGATCTTGCCGAACATATCACCGGTGCCGTCGCGGTCACCTGCCGGACCCACGCCGTTCAGGAACGCCGTGCTGGCGCCGACGTGCACCGACTCGCCCCATGGAGCGGTCAGGTTGCTGATTGTGACCAGGTGCGAGCGGTGCTTTTCGACCGGCTGCATCACCTGCTTGAACGCGAAGCCGGAGCCCGCGGCCTCGGGATGCCAGGTGTCCGGATAGATTCCGCAGGGCAAGTACACCGTGCCGAACCGGAACGGAGCGGCAGCCGTTTTCGATTGCGCTGTCAGAGCCGGCGCCATCGCATCGAGCATCGGCAGCGCGACTGTTGTGCCCAGAGCGCCGCGCAGGAAGGTGCGGCGGGACAGATGCCTCTTCGTGATGATCATGGTCTACTCTCCTGTTGGTCCATCATTTTTGGTGCTGCGCGCTGTCGCGCTTGAATCCAGGCGCGTTCGCATTTGGAACGGCGCGCTTTCGATAATGCCTTCAACGATGGTGCTCAGACGGTAGCCATTCGGCGCCGACTTCCGGACAATGCTTCGAACGACCGGCATGTCGGACGGCTCCAGGCCACGACCTAAAGCATAGACCATCATACGCTCAGTGATCAGGCCGGCGAAAGCTTCCGGCCGGCTGAGAATGGCCTGTCGAAGTTCGACAGGTCCGCCAATTCTGGTGCCATCGGCAAGGACGCCGTTGGCGTCGATCTGCGCTCCATTGGACATCGCGTCGCGCCACTGCCCGACCGAGTTGAAGTGTTCGAGAGCGAAGCCGGGAGGGTCGATCACCCGGTGGCAGCCCGAACAAGCCGGGTTGCTGCGGTGCAGCTCGAGTTGATCGCGCACCGACTTCGGCGCTGCCGACTCCTTCCCTTTGTTGCTCTCCTCCAGCGTCGGCACGTTCGGAGGAGGCGGCTGCGGCGGTGTGTTCAGGAACGTCGTCAATATATATGCGCCACGAAAGACCGGCGATGTCCGAGTGGCCACAGACGTGAGCGACAGGACACTGCCGTGCCCGAGCAGGCCGAAGCGGTTGGGGTCCGTCAGCTGGACCTGACGGAAGCGCTCACCGTAAACGCCCGGAATGCCGTAATGCTTCGCCAGGCGTTCGTTGATGAACGTGTAGTCGGCGCTCATCAGCTCGAGCAGGCTCCGATCGTTGCGCAGGATGTGGCCGAAAAGCATTTCCGTTTCGCGGCGGAAGCCCTTGCGGATGTTGTCGTCGAAATCGGGAAACAACAAAAGGTCCGGCCCGACCTTCGACTCAAGGTTGCGCAGTTGCAGCCACTGGCCGGTGAAGTTGCTCACGAGCGCATTCGACCGCTCGTCCGCGATCATCCGCTTCACCTGCGCCGCAAGCACGCCCGGCTGGCGGAGACGGCCCGCCGCGGCCAGGTTCAGCAAGCTGTCGTCCGGGATGCTGCTCCACAGGAAGAACGACAGACGCGACGCCAACTCCACATCAGTTACCGGATGCGCGGCTCCTGGCCGGACATTGGGAGCATCGTTTTCCATCCGGTAGATGAACGAAGTGCTCGACAGCACACGAGCCAGGCCGGCCCGGATGCCCGCGTCGAACGTTTCGTCGTTCTGGCGAGCCTGACGATAAAAGTCGAGCGGCGCCTGCACGTCGTCGGCTGTAACCGGCCGGCGATAGGCCCGCCGCGCCAGGTTGGTCAGGATGCGCTCGGCACAGGCTGCCTGGTCTTTAGCATCGGCCGAAACGGGTTTGCAGATGAAGATGCGATCGCGGCTGGGCGACGCGCTGACTCCCGTGACATTGTATGGACCTTCGATCAGGGCCGTGCGGATCTTCGGTATTCCGGCCACCATGTGGATTTCCTGGCTATCGCGCAGGGCCGGCTGCCAGACGTCCTGCTTCTCCGCCGGACGCTCGCGCCACGTGAAGCCGACATCGTGCGGGCCGGCAGTCACCTTGACGCGCGTCGTCATTCTGGCATCCACGACCGGTTTCATTTCGGTGAGCGACTTGCTCTGGGCTTCGTGATCCTTAGGGCCGCCGATCGTCGTCGAAAACACTTCTTCACCGTCGATGGTGATCACAAATGTGTGCGGCGTGTCGTTGCCTTCAACGCCGACGTATCCTTCTTCCACGCCACGGAACAGGCGCGCGGCCAGTTTGTACTCGCCATCCGCCGGAAAGATGTGATGCACGATGGTCCCGCCACGCGTGCCGAGCGGCAGGCCCTCGATATAGGCGTTCTGACTGAACTCGCGGCTGATCGGGTATTCGGCTGTGCCGGGAGCCGCTTTCGGGTTGCCCACGGCCAGCGTGCTGATGCGTTGAGCCGCGGTGACGTAGCGTTCAAGCAGTATCGGGGATGTCTTCAGCGCCGCCGCAATATTGTCGAAGCCGAAGTCGGCGTTGTCGCTCGGCAGCAGGGAAGTGACGTCCACATCGAGCGCCAGCAGGTCGCGCACGGCGTTACCGTACTCCGTGCGGTTCAAGCGGTGAACCACATAGAGGCCAGGCACAGTACCGCGCGCTGCCCAGCCGCGATCCAGTGAGTTCGCAAGCCATGCGGTGAAGGCGGCGTAATCGCTTTCCTGCGGCCGCGGCATGTTTTGCGGCGGCATGGCGCGGACGCTCAGCTTGCGCAGCACGCGTTCCCAGGTCGCCGCGTCGGCCAGAGGGTCGTCGAGGCTGGCCTTCTCCAGATCGACAGGATGAGATGCCGGCTGCGCGCTCTTCGCGCTATGACAGCTGACGCAGTACTGGTTTACGAATGCGCGATACTTTTGCGCGTCTGTAGGCGCGGTCTGTTGTTCAGGCTGCGCGCTAGCGGGCTTGCGCTCCGCGGACCGCGCGGTTTTCGTTGATTCACCGAAAGACGCGCGGGAATAACTTGAGGCTGCGCCCTGCCGGGCTTGCGCTCCGCCGACCGCGCCTACAGCGACACAGGCAATGGCGATACCAACGACCAGCTTTGTCATTTCGTCTCCGCGGCCTTCTTCGGTTGTTCCGGCAGTGGCGGCGGCACGGGCGCCGGATCATTCGGTCCGAGGTGCATCACTTCGCGCAACGTGGCGATGACGTCTTCGCGCGAATCGCGCCGGGGACGCCAGGCGCGCGCATCGGTATTGTTCCCCGGCGGTGGCGGCGGTTCGGGTTTTTCGGCCAGCAGCAGCGGGGTCAGGTTGTCCTTGTTCACGGCGTCGAGACTGGCGCCTGCGGTCACTAGGGCGCGAATCATGTCGGTCCGGCGCGCCGTAACGGCCTGATGAAGAAGCGACGCGCCATCGGTTGTCTTTGCATTCGGATTGGCCCCGGCGTCGAGCAGTACTTTTAGCGCTTCACCCGGGTCGCGGCTCGCCGCTTCGCGATATGGAGGCGCGATTAACCGTTCAAATCCGGGCCCGGCAGCGAATGCGGCGCCGCGGCCGCCGGCCAGCGCCATCATCGCCGGCGTTTTGCCGACATTGGCGTTCGCGCCGCGTCCACCACCGCCGCCGGCGGCGGCCTCACCATCCTTTTTCTTATTGACCTCCGCCGGGCTCCACTCGAGTTTCGCCCCATGCCGGATCATCAGCTTGAGCGCTTCGACATCGGCGGCGATCGCCGCCCGGAAGAACGGCGACGCGTTTTGCTCCGCATCGCAGCACAGCGAGGTATTGTGGATTGCGCCGACAAACGGTTTGTTGGGATCGGCGCCGCGCTCGAGCAGCAGACCGACAAGGTCGAGCGCCGTGAGCTGATTGGGATGATCGGCGCGAAGGCGCGAGCCGTCGTGGGCGCGCATGTCGGTCGTCGCGTCGTGCATGTCGACGGCGAAGAAAAGCGCGCCGTCGTTTGGATCGGCTCCGAGGTCGAGCAGGATCTTCGCCAGGTCGAAGCGGTCGTTGACGATCGCGATCGATGTCGCGGTGACGCCATCGCCGTTCGTGGCTTTCAAATCGGCGCCGCCCTTGACGAGCGCCCGCACCACGTTCTCATGCCCGTTGCGTACCGCGAACATCAGCGCCGTGAAGCCGCCTGTAGGATGGTCTGCGTTCTTCCGCGTTGTGAGTGATGAAACGTGCGCCTTGGCGTTCGGATTGGCTTTCGCGGCGAGAAGCGCATTAACGACGTCGACGTGCCCTTCTTCTGCAGCCCACATCAGCGCCGTTTCCTGTTGGTAGTTCTCGGAGGCGTTCGGATCGGAACCCGCCTCGAGCAACAGTTCGACAGCGTCGAGCTTGCCGGTCCGCGCCGCAGCCATCAGAGGTGTCTCGCCCTCGGGGTGTACGGCTCGGGCGACATTCGCGCCCGCCTTCAGCAGTTCCGCAATCATCGGCGTATCACCCGTCCGGCTGGCCTGCAGCAGGGGAGTGACGCCGTAGTGGTTGGACGTCGTGAAGTTTGCGCCGGCCGCGATCAACGCGCGCACCATCGGCAGATCCGAGTGGTATACGGCCCAAAGCAGCGCCGTGGAGCCGTCGCGCGCCGTCTCGTTGACATCGGCATGCCTGACGAGCAGCGTGTGCACCGCCTCGAAGTCACCATCTCTTGCAGCGGCGACGACCGCGGGATCACCGATCGCCTCCATCACCTGCGAAAGTACCGCGGCGAATATCATCAGGAACGTTAGCGAGATCAATAGCCAGCGAGTCAACTGTCCTCGTGTACTCATCTGCCCCTGCCTTTACATAAGTTGCGCTTGCGATGGATCTTAACTCCTCCGCTGGAAGGACAACAAGCCGAATCGCAGATGTCCGTTTACTCGCGTAGTTGCGGGCTATAGCCTGCGTTCACACATTTGAAAACAGCCGCTAACTAAAATCCGCGACTACATAAAAATCGTTGACACTGCAGAACGATTTAGTGCAGACTGCGCCCAGTTGGTTTCTCCACCCTTGTAGGTAGCTTCGACTACGTTGTTCCACGTCATTGTTTTTCCGGTTTGAATTCAGCGGCCATCCCGTCGGCCCGTCACAAGTCTGACTGATCTCCTGTTGCCATCGAAAAAACTCAAGGAGGCTTGTGTGCATCACCGGCATCTCATCACCCTATTCATAATTATTTCTGCAATTTTTGTTATCGCGGTCTCGCCGTTGGCGGCCCAGACCAGTTCTCTTCAGGGTCTCATCACCGATCCAACGAGCGCCATCGTGCCCGGCGCTGCTGTGACCATTACAAATACGGAAACGTCTGCGACACGCCAGGAGTTGACCGACGAACTGGGGGCCTACAAGTTTCTTCAAGTGCTGCCCGGGCCCTATAAGGTTGAAGTTCAGCTGCCTGGATTCACCACAAAAGTTTCGCAGGTTATCCTTCAAGTCGGACAGCCTGCAACGCTGAATCTGGAACTCGCGGTCGGCCAGGCCACCGACGTCGTCAATGTCATGGCCGAGACGACGACGGTCAATACGCAGGACGCGACGGTCGGAAATCCGTTCACCGAGAAGCAGGTCATTGAGCTTCCCCTTCAGACTCGCAACGTGGTGGCGCTGCTGAGCGCCGAACCCGGCGTTGCGTCGTCGGGGCAGGTGCTGGGATCGCGGCCGGACCAGAACAATGTGGTCCTCGATGGCGCCAACGTCAACGACAACCGGGGGTCGGACGGATTCAATTCGGTGCTTCAAATTCCGCTCGATTCCGTTCAGGAATTTCGCACCACGATCGCCGGACAAGGCGCAGACCTTGGCCACACCGCAGGCGGACAGGTTTCCATTGTCACCAAGAGCGGCACCAACGCATTTCACGGATCGGCCTATGAATACAACCGCAACACCGACTTCGAAGCCAACGACTGGTTCAGTAACCGGGCTCATGTCGCGCGTCCTGCGCTGATACGCAATCAATATGGCGCTTCGCTGGGCGGCCCGATCAAAAAGAACAAGCTGTTTTTCTTCTATAACTGGGAAGGCCGCAAGGACCGCAGCCAGTCCTCCGCGACTGCCACCGTTCCGAGCGATTCGCTGAAGCAGGGCATCGTCAAGGTGCTTCTGAAGAGCGGACAGACGGTTAACCTGACGCCGGCCGATGTGAAGGCGTTGGATCCGCTCGGAATCGGAGAAAACCCGTACATCACCAATTTGATCCAACAGTACCCGTCCGGGAATAACCCTCTCGGCGCTTCCGACAAGGGCCTGAACTTCAATACTTTGCTATTCAACGCGGCGCAGCCTTTGAACAATCACGTACAGGTGGCCAAGCTCGATTACATCGTCGACAGCGCCAGCAAGCACACCGTCTCGCTACGCGGAACGCTGGTCGGCGATTCCACTGTTCCCTCTGCGGGTCTGGCGCTATTCCCGGGCGGGCAGTCGGTGCAGCAGACTCTGGACAATTCGAGGGGGCTTTCCCTTCATTACACCTATGTGGTGACTCCCAGCCTTGTGAATGCGTTCACCTACGGTTACACGCGTCTGGGCAACACAAGCACCGGCTCACTGAATGTCGTCCCCAGCTTCGGATTTACGACGCTGCTTCCGACCACGCGAGCGAGTATACGCATTGCGCCGACTCCCAACCTTACCGACGACATCACGTGGACCAGAACCAAGCACACGATTCAGGCGGGCTTCAGTTACATTGAGTCCAAGAACCTGACCACAAGCGCCAATAACGAGCCCAGCTACAGCTTCAGTTCAGGTGTGCTCCTGGGCCTCGGCA
Source organism: Terriglobia bacterium (assembly GCA_036496425.1). NCBI lineage: Bacteria > Pseudomonadati > Acidobacteriota > Terriglobia > Terriglobia bacterium. Next base: position 31,638 of record DASXLG010000298.1, read on the forward strand.
ACGACATCACCAACGATGTCACCGCCTACATCCAGAAGACGATTCCCGGAGCTGCGCTCTCCTCGAATGCGAACACGCTCGCTGCGTTCGGTGCGATCTTCGGCATGTTGAACGGCGGCAGCGCCACTTATAACTTCGGCATCAACGGCCAGCCGATTCCGTTTGGAGCGCCTGTAACCAGGGATTTCAACTCGCGTTCTCCGGAATGGTATTTTCAGGATACCTGGAAAGTGAAGTCCAACCTGACCCTGATTTCGGGTCTGCGCTACTCGTTGTATGGCGTTCCATACGAGGAGAACGGCGTTGAGGTTGTTCCGCAGACTCCGATCAGCGCATTTTTCTCACAGCGGGTTGCCGGGGCGTTGGCGGGTATTCCCAACTACGCGGTGCCCAACTCCATTATTACCTATCAGATCGGCGGCCCGGTCAATCACGGCCCCGGCTATTATCCGCAGGACAAGAAGGACTGGGCGCCGCGGCTCGCGCTCGCCTACTCACCAACCAGCGGCTCAATGCTCGAAAAGATCCTGGGCAGCGGAAGCGTCCTCCGGACCGGCGCCTCACTGATATATGACAACTACGGGAACGCCATGGGCGCTCAATTCTCGAGCAGCGGCTCGCCGGGCCTGTCGACAGCCGTTCAACAGGTCGCGAACACCGATTATTCCAGCAGCCCGCGTTACGATGGCACACCGGCGACGCTGACACACCTGGCCACTGCAACCGGAGGGGCGTTCCCGTTCACGCCCCCGCTCCTCATCGGCGGCTTTACCTCTTTCACCAACGTTCAAAGCAATCTGAAAGCGCCCTATCAGTACATTCTCAGCGCCAATTACGCCAGGCCGCTCCCCGGGCATATGAGCATCGAGGTCGGATATGCGGGGCGTCTGGCTCACCGCGCGATCGTGAAACCGGATTACGGCCAGCCCCTTGAGAATTTCGTGGATCCGAAATCGAAGGAGCCCTTCACTCAGGCGGCGAAGGTTCTCGCGGATATCTATTACTCCGGCGTGACGACCGCACAGGTCAAGGCCAACCCGAGCCTCATTCCCCTGCAACCGTTCGTGGAGAACATCATGCCGGCCCTCGCGAACAACTACATTACCGGCAGCGCCTCTGCCAACCTGTACTATGACGTTTACTCCAAGTATGCGGGAAGTTGGACGGACACGATCAACGACGTGGACCGGATCCGCCAGCCTAACGGCGGCTGTCTTGTCATCTATGGCTGCAACACGTTCTTTCCCGTGCAGTCCTCCGGTGTCTATGCCTACTCGAACTTCGGTCAGTCGGCATTTCACGCCATGACCGTTACCCTGCGCCGCAGGGTCTCCAACGGTTGGGGTTATGACTTCAACTACACCTGGTCTCACGCCATCGATAACGGTTCTGCTTCAGAATCCAGCGGCGGCACCAACATACAGAACTCGTTTTGTCCCCGCTGCGGAATGGGGCCGGGCGACTATGACGCCCGCCACGCGGTGAATGCAAACGCGGTGCTTGCGCTTCCCGTCGGTAAGGGCAAGTCCCTGTTCAATAACACTCCGAAGATTGTGGATGGAATTATCGGCGGATGGCAGGTCAGCACGCTGTTCAGTTTCCACACCGGCAACCCCATTACTTGCTCGGCGACATCCCAGTTCAATACGAACTACCACTCCTCGTCGTATTGCATGCTTGCCCCCGGTATCACTTCGGTTCCGGCGAATCATTTGCAGTTCGATCAACTCGGAATTCCAAGCATCTTCGCCAACACCAATGTCAGCGCGGACTTCGTTCCGGGCTACGCGGGCCAGGTTGGTTATCGCGGCATCCTGCGCGGATTGCACTACTGGAATGACGATATGGCCATAAGCAAGTCGTTCAAGGTCAGTGAAGGAAAGCAGCTGAGCTTCCGCGTAGAGGCTTACAACCTGATGAATACCGAAACTTTCTCCAATCCGTCGCTGAGCGTCGGACAGCTGGCAGGCAGTACGACGGCCGGCGGAACGGCTGCATTCGGATCGGTGACATTCGGCGAAATCAAGAGCACGGCGTCCACCACGGCTCCGCGCGTCCTGCAGGCCGCTTTGCGGCTGACGTTCTAGATGTAGGCGCGGTCGGCGAAGCGCAAGCGCGGCAGCGCGCAAGCCCTGAGTCATGACCGTGCCTACAGGAGGCATCCAGATGAAGCGCATTTTTCGCACGTTGACTGTGTTGGGTTCCGTGCTGTTCCTCCAGCCTGCTCTTTTACTTCAGGCGCAGGCGGCAAATCCGCTCGAGTTGTTTGAGAAGAACGTCCGGCCATTGCTGGCGGAGAACTGTTTCGGCTGCCATGGCGAATCGGCGCGCGGCGGCTTGCGATTGGACACGCCCGACGGCATTCTCAAAGGCGGGAAGTCGGGCCCGGCCATTGTTCCGGGCGATCCGGACAAGAGTTTGCTGGTCACCGCCGTTAAGCAGACCGGCATGCTCAAGATGCCGCTTGGCGGATCGCGCCTGACGGATGCGCAAATCGCCGACATCAGCGCCTGGATCAAGGACGGAGCCCCGCAGCCTTCTCAAACTGCGATGGTTGCGGGAGGAGCGAAACCGGATTCAGTGCGTGAGGAGTTCTTCGAAAATCACATCCGTCCCCTGCTTGCCCAGCAGTGCTTTGCCTGCCACACCAATTCGAAGAGCGGCGGGCTGCGGCTGGACTCACGGGACGACGTCCTGAAGGGCGGCGGCTCCGGTCCGGCTGTTGTTCCCGGCGACCCCGATAAGAGTCTTCTGCTTGCCGCAATCAAGCACAGCGGCACACTGAAGATGCCCAAAAGCGGCACCCGGTTGACCGATGCCCAGATCGACGATGTTGCGATGTGGATTAAAGACGGCGCCTATTGGCCGTCCGACAAGACTGCGAAGAAGGAATACACGGCGGAGCAGAAGCACCTCTGGTCGATTCAGCCGCTCCAGCATCCGGCACCGCCGAAGGTCAAGGATACGGCCTGGCCGGTCAACGATATCGACCGCTTCGTTCTGGCAAAACTTGAAAAAGAAGGCCTGAAACCGGCGTCAACCGCGGATCGCCGAACTCTTCTGCGGCGGGTCACTTATGACCTGACGGGGTTGATGCCGGCATATGACGAGGTCAAAGCATTCGAAAACGATAAGTCGCCCAATGCGTGGGAGAAGGTCGTCGACCGCCTGCTGGCCTCTCCTCAGTACGGCGAGAAATGGGCGCGGCATTGGATGGACGTCGTCCGCTATGGTGAAGATGACTACCGCGTGGGAAAACAGCCCGATCGCGCCGAAAAGTATACCTTCGCCTATCTCTACCGCGACTGGCTGATCCGCTCACTGAACGACGACATTCCTTACGACATGTTCGTCAAGGCTCAGGTCGCCGCGGATCTGCTCGATGAGAAAATCCGGGACAAATACATTCCAGCGCTTGGCATGAACGGAAACGGGATCTGGATTTTTCATGCCAGCCCTGCCCCGATCGAACGTGCTGATGAATGGCACGATAAAGTCGACGTCACCACGAAAGCCTTTCTCGGCTTGACCGTCGGATGCGCCCGATGCCACGACCACAAGTACGACGCGATCTATTCCCGCGACTACTATCAGGTTGCCAGCATCTTTGCCAGCTCTCAGTTCAAAGCATATCCGCGCGTTCCCCAATCCGTGGTCGATGAATACGAGAAACAAAACAAGGTTCTCGAGCGGAAGAACGCCGATCTCAAGAAGTTCCAGGACGACGCCTCCGCCCTTTACGCTCAAGTTCTCTTTGCCGAGACCGAAGATTACATGATGGCCGCGTGGAAGCTGAGCACGCAGAAGCGATCTACCGTCGAGAGCATTGCCGAGGAATCGAAAGTGGATCCCGAGATTCTTGATCGCTGGGTGAGATTCCTCAAGAAAAAGCCGGATAACTATTCGGCCCTCAAGGCGTGGCAGGAAATGGTTGCGCGCAACGGCAAAGAGGACGAGGCCAGGAGGCTCGCTCACGAGTTCTATCTGAAGGTATCGGACCTGAACCAGAAGTACCTCAAGCTCGATAAGGAAAATGAGATGACGCTGGCTCAGTCGAAGGACAAGGACGACCCGTACGATCCGTTGCCCAATGGTTTGAAGCGGCAATTGAACCGGTATCAGATCGATCTGAAAAGCATGGATCGCGAAGACACGCTTCTATGGAAGGATGTTTTCGATCAGGACGTGCCGGACGCCACAGCCGAGGTCGTTCAGGATGACGGCGGGCCCAGAAGAAAGCCCGGTTTGTTGAAGCTCACGGATGGAGCCTTGGAGCGCCGATTGAGCGCCGAACTGAAGGCTCACATCGATCACGCGCGCGCCGATATCGATGCGTTCAAGAAATCCATGCCCGCGCAGTATCCCTTTGTGTACGGCATCGCGGACGCCCCGCAACCTTCGGACCTTAAAGTATTTTCGCGAGGGAATCCGTATACCTTTGGAGAAGATGCGCCCCGCGCATTCCCTTCGATCTTCAATAACGGGCAACCCATGCTTTTCGATAAGGGCAGCGGACGCCTGCAGTTCGCCGAAGAAGTCGTGCGGCAGCCGATCACCGCGCGCACCATAGTGAATCGGATCTGGGGCTGGAATATGGGCCGCGGAATCATCGATACGCCAAGCAACCTTGGTATGGCGGGGGATCGCCCAAGCAACCCGGAACTTCTCGAGTATCTGGCCTCGAAGTTCCAGGCGGATGGGATGTCGTGGAAGAAGCTTACCAAAGAGATTTTGATGTCCCGTACTTATCAGCTCAGCGCTCAAAGTGTCGAGTCGAATCTCGCCAAGGACGCGGACAATCGCTTCTTCTGGCGCGCGAATCGCCAGCGGTTGGACTCTGAGGGCGTGTGGGACGGCCTGCTTGAGGCTTCAGGAGCTCTGGACCTGAAAGGAATCGGAGGACCCTCCGAAGACTTGTCGGAAAAGATGACGCGCCGCGGCGTGTACGCCAAGGTCAGCCGGTTGTATCCCAGCGACTTCCAGGCCACTTTTGATCTTCCCACTGCGACAATTTCAGCCGAGAAACGATTCATCACGAATGTTCCTCAGCAGCGTTTGTTTTTCCTGAATAACTCTTTCGTCCAAAAGCAGGCCGAGATGCTTGTTGACCGCGTCAAGCCCGCCGGCGACCTGGACGCACAGGTAAAGCTGGCGTTCGAGATCGTTTATCAGCGAATGCCGACTCCGGATGAACTGACGGCGTCGATGGAATTTGTAAAGCTGCCGGTACAGGAGACGGCGCCCGCGAGCGACGTGGCGGCCCCGGATCCGGCTGCAGCGGATACCAAGGGAAAAGGCAGGAGGGGAGCAAAGGATGACGCGCAAGACGCACCGAAGAAACTGAAGGATTCGCCCTTCCGGTCGTTCTGTTGGGCGCTGCTGAGCTCCAACGAGTTTTTGTACATGGATTAGGCGGCATGACCGCCCTACAACAGGAGAAAAATTCTATGGCTTGTGATCACAGAACTCCGATGCCGGTGACCCGGCGCCAGGCGCTATCGATGCTCGGTGGTGGTTTTGGCCTGCTGGCGTTGTCGAACATGCTCAACACGTCCCTTGCCAGCGCCGCGTCCGGTACCGGAGGCGTGCTCAAGGAATTGCATTTCAAACCGCGCGCCAAGCGCGTGATCTTTCTGTTCATGAACGGCGGTGTGTCTCACGTCGACACGTTTGATCCCAAGCCGATGTTGGACAAGTACGACGGCAAGCCGATGCCGGGCGGAGCGATTCTCACGCAGCGCAAGACCGGCAACCTGATGAAATCCCCCTTCGCGTTCAAGAAGTATGGCCAGAGCGGATTGGAGTTGAGCGAACTCTGGCCGAACGTCGGCGCCGTGGCCGACAATATCTGCGTCGTCCGCTCCATGTGGGCGGACATTCCGAACCACGAACCTTCTATTACGCTGATGAACACCGGCGCAAATCTTCTTGGCCGTCCTTCGATGGGTGCGTGGATCACCTACGGACTCGGGACCGAAAACGAAAATCTGCCGGGCTACATCGTGCTGACTCCGACCGAACCGCTGACGATCGGCAGCCCGCTCTGGAGTTCCGCGTTCCTGCCCGCGGTCTATCAAGGCACCGTCGTCCACAACTTGTACCAGGAAGACACGAAATTCAAAGCCGAAAGAGTTATTCCAAATGTCATCAATGCCGAAGATCGCGAGACGCAAATCCGCGATATCGGGTTCCTGCGCCATTTGAACGAAATGCATTTGCAGCGGATCCGCGAGAAGGATCAGAACCTCGAAGCATCGATAAAGACGATGGAAACCGCGTTCCGCATGCAGATCGAGGCGCCCGATGTGTTCGACGTCACCAAGGAAAGCAAAGAGACGCTGGCGATGTATGGTCCGGGCAGCACGGCCCTCGGATGCCTGATGGCTGCGCGTCTCGCCGAGAAGGGTGTGCGCATGGTGCAAACCTACTACGGTAAAGGCGACCCGTGGGATGCGCACGCCGACATCCTGACCTACAAGAAGCTTGCCCGCGATTCCGATCAGGCATATGGCGCGCTGATCAAGGATTTGAAGCAACGCGGGATGCTGGAAGACACGCTGGTCGTGTGCGGCACCGAGTTCGGCCGGACGCCGGCGATTCAAATCTCAAATGAAAATGCAGGCGACGGCGTCGTCAATGGCCGCGACCACAACCATCTCGGCTTCTCGGTGTGGCTCGCCGGCGGCGGCATCAAAGGCGGCATGGCCTACGGCGCTACGGACGAGTTTGGCTTCAAGGCCGTCGAAAACAAAGTTCACGTGCATGATCTGCACGCCACGATGCTGTACCTGCTCGGCATCGATCACACCAAGCTGACCTATCACTACAGCGGCCGCGATTTCCGGCTGACGGATACCGCGGGCGAAGTGATTCACAACATCATCGCTTGAGCTTGCAGGCGCGGTCTGCGAAACGCAAGCGCGATAGCTCGCAGCCTTGAGTTTGACCACGCCTGCAGTGAAGGACGGACTATGAAACTTATTGCTTACGCTCTGTCGTTGCTTACTTTACTCGCGCCGGCTTACTCCCAGCAAGCGCCCCGGCCGCCGAAACCGGGCATTCCCGGCGTCCAGCACCCGATGTCCATGATCGTGCCCGACGCCGAGTACGCGATAACCGGTGGTCCGGACTGGCTCGCCATGGGCGAGGATCAGGTGTGGACAAACAGTCGCGGCCAGAATCTGGTGAGCCGGCTCGATCCGAACACCAATGAGACTGTCGCAACCGTCCCGGTGAAAACGCCGTGTTCGGGCCTGGTCGTCGCTGCCGGGACCCTCTGGGCGCCGAGTTGCACAGAGAATTCCATCTACCGAATCGATACGAAAACCAACATGGTTGTGGCGAAAATCCCTGTCGGTCCCGCCAACAGCGAAGGCGGAATTGCCTACGGGGCTGGCTCGATCTGGATGCCGACCGACCCGAAAGGACTGGTCGCCCGTATTGATCCGGCGACCAACGGCGCATCCGCTTTCATCAAAGTTGCGCCGGGCTCATTCACCGCGGTGTTCGGTTATGGATTGGTCTGGGTCTCCAGCACCGAGAAGAGTCTGGTGTCGGTGATCCACCCCGCCACCAATAAGGTCATCGCTGAAATTCCGGTCGATACGGCGCCGCGCTTCATGGCGGCCGGTGAAGGATTTGTCTGGACGCTGAACCAGGGCAAGGGGACGGTCAGCAAGATCGATCCGTTGACCAAAAAAGTAGTCGCTACGATTCAGGTTGGCGTCCCCGGAGGCGGTGGCGACATTGCCGCGGGTGAGGGCGCCGTCTGGGTATCGGCGCGAGATATCCCGGTATCCCGAATCGATCCGGTTGCTGAGAAAGTCACGCATCAGTTTGTTGGCCCGGGAGGCGACGCCCTTCGCGTGCTGCACGGTTCCGTCTTTCTATCGAATGGTGGACGGGCAGCTAACGTCTGGCGGTTCCAGGCCAGCAAGATCACATCCTCCGTTCCGGCTTCGTGGACAACGAATGCACAGAAAGTCGACATCGACTCGGATGGAAAGCCGGACATGCTGGTCGAGGATCTTGCGGTGTGGTTTCCAGGTCAGCCCACGAAATTCCGAATGAAGCCGGTGACCGCGATTGCCGGGAATAAGTTCGTCCTCAAGACGACACTGAATGGAAAGAAGGCGGAAGCTCCGTTCGTGAAGACAGGCGATGAGTACGAAGCCACTTTCACCGGAGACGCTCCGCGCTGGATTCATTACTCCGTGTGTACCGTAGCCGGGAAATGCTCCGAAGATCTTGTCGTGGCGTCGCCAACGACGTCTCTCGATATTGCGATGGGAAAGACTCCGTTTGTTCCGGCAACGTTCGCGGTTCCCGGCCCGCCTAAAGTCGGTACTTACGTCTGGAATATTCTCCAACCCGAAATCCTGGCGCCGGACTATCAATTCCTGGTCGATCAGGCGGGCCGGACTTCGCCGATTTCCAGCACGATTGCCGAAGACCATGGAGAGGTCAAGCGCCACGAATGGGAATTCCAACACCACACGGCATTCGCATACGGTGTTTTATCGCCCGACAAACAATCCGAGCTGGCTTGTGTGTATATCAATCCCAGCCCGAAGCAAGGATACGAAGCGACCGTCCGCATTTCATTCAGCAAACAGGGAATTGAGGCAGGCCTGGAGCCGGTACTCGAGAAAGCGGTACGGGACTGGGTCAAAGCGAAATGGCCGTTCAAGGCCGTCGCGTTCCCGGGCCGCGATATGCCGATGACGGAATGGAACGCGCTGCCTGCGGCGGGTGTGACCGGAGGATCGCGATGATGAAATCCCTTGTTTCGAAGATTTTTCCCCTCGTCCTGTTCGTCGCTGCGGGTTTCGCACAAGCGCCGGCCCCGGCGATACCCGCGCTTCCGGCAAGCGCTTTTGTCGAGCCGGGCGTTCTGCCAAAGAGCTGGATGACAGGCGGCCCGAAGTGTATGGAGATGCCGGCCTGGCAGGTGCACGAGTACAACCCGAATTTTTTCATCATCCGGGAGTCGGGCTGCATTCACTTCGAAAAGCCTTTCCTGTATCTGATTTTCGGCAAGGATAAAGCCTTGCTCGAAGACACGGGTGCAGGAAAAGTGGACACCGCTCCGATGATCATGGACCTGATCGCGAAATGGAGTAAACGGAACAGCCGGACCCAGCCCGTTCCGCTCATCGTCGTTCATTCCCACTCTCACGGAGATCACACCGCGGGCGATCCCGGCTTCAAGAACCTGCCCGATGTCCAGTTCGTTGCCGCGAGTGTTCCGGAATTACAAAAGGCCTTCGGGCTGAAAAACTGGCCCGACGATTTTGCGCAGATCGACCTGGGTGGACGGATCGTGGATCTGATGCCGATTCCCGGTCACGATGTGGCGGGCATCACTCTCTATGATCGGCAGACGGGCATCCTGTTGACCGGCGACAGTCTGTATCCAGGGCGCCTGGGCGTCAGCGCGGCGAACTTTCCCGCGTTTGTGGCCAGCAACCAGCGCATGGTCGACTTCACGAAAGACAAACCGGTTGCGCACATCCTGGGGACGCATATTGAA
>DASXLG010000299.1 GCA_036496425.1 Terriglobia bacterium
CGAAAAAAGCGAGCCCGGCGTGAACTCGCCGACTTGCCGGTTGGGGAGAAGCTTCGCATTCTCGAAAGAATGATCGAGCGCGATCGAAAGATTGCAGCAAATCATCCGCCCAAACCTGCCAACCCCGTCCGTATCACCCGCGTTACCCGCGATTGATGCGCCAGCGAGCGGCAGAACAAGCAGTTCAGGCGCGCCGCACTAATAAGGGAGCGGCCTGGTTCCTCTGTCAAGAATTTCGACAAGACTCGTATAAAGATAGAGCCGTTCCTTGCCCTTGCCGCTGATGTCATGGACAATGCCCAATTCCTTCAGGTTATTCAGAGCGGTGCGTGTGGTCGGGACTGTCAGCGACAGCGCTTTCGCAGCATCGATCGCGGAAACAACAGCCTTGCTTCGCAAGAGAGCATGAACTTCGCGGGCGCTGATGCCAGCGCGTTTCAGGCCTTCGATTTTGGCCAGGTCGCCGGCAAAGAGCGCCGCAATGGCATGGCTGGTGTCGACAACCTGGCCGGCTGTTTCGGCAACGCCTGTGAGGAAAAACTTCAGCCAGCCTTCCCAATCTCCCGTCTGCCGTACAGCATTCAGTCGCTCGTAATATTCCTGCCGATTGTTCTTGAAGAACAGACTCAAATACAGAGCAGGCTGCTTCAGGTTACCCATCGCCATCAGAAAAAATGTGATCAGCAAGCGGCCGATACGGCCGTTCCCATCCAGAAACGGGTGGATTGTTTCAAACTGCGCGTGAATGAGCCCGGCGTCAATGAAAGACGGGTAGGGGCGTTCGCCGGCATGAAGATATTTTTCGAATGGGTCGAGACATTCCATCAGCCGATTCGGCGGAGGCGGGACGTACATTGCGTTGCCGGGGCGGGAACCGCCAATCCAGTTTTGAGAGGTTCGAAATTCCCCAGGCTGCTTGTTGCTGCCGCGTCCTTTGGAGAGAAGAATTTCATGCATTTCCCGGATAAGGCGGAGAGACAAAGGGAAGCCGCCCCGCATCCGCTGGAGTCCATGTTCCAGCGCGGCCACGTAGGACGAGACTTCGGTCACGTCGTCCAAAGGCACCGATGGCGTTTCCTGGCTTTCATATAAGAGCAAATCAGACAAGCTGGATTGGGTGCCTTCGATCTGTGAAGACAGCACCGCTTCCTTCCGGACATAGTAATAAAGGAGAAGATTAGCGTCCGGCAGGACTTCAGAGACGCCTTCCAGGCGGCCGATCGCTTCTCCGGCGCGAACCATAAGCTTTTGAAGGGGAATGAGATCCAGCGCCGGATTGGGCGGCAAAGGGGGCGGCAGGAAGGCCTGATAAGTGTCCCCTGCAATGCTGGATTGGAGGTAAGTTCCCAGCCGCGTGGTTGCCGGCATATCTTTTCTTTCTACTCCTTGAAAAGAAAATATATGCCATTAAGTATTTCTTTATCAATCCGAAAGCGTGGCAAAACTCCGCTATCCGGCAAGCAAAGATAAGTTGATGGACTATTTTTCCCCGTCCGCGTTACGCTGCGTATTTCATCGCGTCGGAATGTTTCAATTCCAGGCCCAGACCTGGACGCTGCGGATCGGGGCACAGAAGACCATCGACGGGTTCGAGGACATTATCGAAAAGCATCCGCTCAATGCGGACGTGATCGTGAAAGTATTCGAGATGGCAGGCGGACGGAATCCCGCAACAAAGATGCGCGTGAATCGACGGCGCCGTGTGAGCCGATAAAGGGAGGTGGTGTGCGTTCGCGAGCGCCGCCGCTTCGAGAAAGCCCGTCACGCCGGCACAGCGCGTCGCGTCCGCCTGCAAGACATCGACAGCCTGAGCATCCAGCATGCGGCGGAAGTAAGTCGTGTCGTAACCGTATTCGCCGGCCGCGATGTCCATGCCGGCCGGCGCTCGATCGCGGATCAGGCGCAAGCCGTCGAGGTCGTCCGAGGAGACCGGTTCTTCGAACCACTTCACGTCATAAGCCGCAAAATTCTCGGCAAAATCCAGCGCCTGTTTCCGTGTGTACGCTCCGTTGGCATCGACGAAGAGATCGGCGTTTGCACCGATCGACTGTTTTGCCGCTCGTACGCGATAGAGGTCGGCGGAAGGATTCGAGCCGACCTTCATTTTGACCTTTGTAATGCCTTGCCCGACCCACACCGCGAACTGAGCCCGAATCTGCTCGATCGAATAGGAGGTAAAGCCTCCGCTGCCATAGACCGGGATACCGCGGCGGACACCGCCGAGAAGCAGCGCAAGAGGCACGTTGAGAATTCGCGCCTTCAGATCCCACAGCGCAATATCGACGGCTGCTATCGCATGCGATGCGATGCCGGGCCGCCCGATGTTTCGAACTGCGCGAAGCATCGAGCTCCAGCGTTCTTCGATGGTCATCGCGTCTTTCCCGAGGATGAGCGGGGTCAGGACGCGGTCGACCAGGCGTCCGGCCGCCAGGTCGCCGTAGGTGAAGCCGATGCCGGTCTGTCCGCCGGCATGAGCTTCAACGATGATGATCGTGGTCGAGTCCCATTCGATCGTGCCATCAGCCTCGGGAAAATCCGTCGGGATGGTGAATGCGGAGACGTCGAGTTGTGTAACAGGAATCGACACGGCTACACCAGCTCGCGCACGCGATCTTCCGCGACCGTCGTGACGATCTTTGCGCGATTGGGCTCGCCGCGGAGGAGCGATTCTGCAAATTTCTCCGCCTGTTTCATCGAAACTTTCGGAGGCATCGGCGGTTCATACGGATCGACCACAGCCTGCACAAGAACGGGCCCCGGAGTGTTCAGCGCCTGCTCGACCAGCTTGCCGCAATCGGCCGGGTCCTCGATCGTGAGGCCGGTTCCGCCACATGCCTGAGCGAAGAGTGCGAAGTTGATCGGCTGAAGATCACAGCCGAATTCGGGATTGCCCAGGAAGACCATCTGTTCCCATTTGATCTGGCCCAGCGTGTTGTTCTTGATGACGAAGACTTTTACCGGCAATTTGTATTTCACGCAGGTCGCGAATTCCGCCATCAGCATCGAAAACCCGCCGTCTCCAACAAAAGCGACGGACGGCCTGTTCGGATATGCGACCTGGGCGGCGATAGCGTATGGAAGGCCGGGCGCCATCGTTGCCAGATTGCCCGAGAGCGAATGCAGCTGTCCGCGCTTCACCGGGATATGGCGTGCCCACCAGGTGGCGATCGTTCCCGAATCGCATGAAATGATGGCATTTTCCGGTAGAAATTTGCCGAGCTCCCAAGCCACGACCTGGGGCTTCATCGGTTTATCCATCCGTGTACCGTAGGCTTCCATCACGGCCCACCACTGCCTCATTCCCGACTGCGCGCGTTCAAGAAACCGCCGGTGCTTATTTCGCATCAGCAGCGGCATCAACCGTTGCAGCGTCCTCTTGGCGTCTCCGACCAGTCCGACTTCAACGGGATAACGCAAACCGATCCGCATCGGATCCAGTTCAATTTGAACCGCGTGTGCCTGTCCCGGTTTTGGAAGGAATTCGATGTAGGGGAAGGATGTTCCGATCATCAACAGCGTATCGCAGTTTTCCATCGCTTCCTGTGACGGTTTTGTTCCAAGCAGGCCGATGCCGCCCGTGGTATATGGACTCGAATCGGGAACTGCAGCTTTGCCGAGCAACGCCTTGACGATGGGCGCGCCAAGCGTCTCGGCGAGGACTTCGAGTTCATCTGTTGCGGCGAGCGCTCCCCGTCCCACGAGAATCACGATGCGTTTTCCCGAATTCAACAGGTAGGCGGCGCGTTCGATGTCCGTATCCGGAGGGACCTGGGCGCCCATGGCGCAAACATCGGAGGTGTGATGAGGAATATTGCGGTGGGACAAATGCTTGCGGTCAATTTCCTCTTCCTGTGTATCCACCGGAATCGTGATGTGGGATACGCCATGATATGCAAGGGCCGTACGGCAGGCGAGGTCGGTCACGTTTTCAACGTGGGTGGCGCTCATGACCCGCGTGTTATAGACCGCGACATCCATGAACACTTTGTCGAGTTCGACATCCTGCTGCGTATGCGTCTGGACAAGGTCGTGATACTGAAGTCCCGTGATGGCGAGTACCGGCTGGCCATCCAGCTTTGCATCGTAGAGACCGTTCAGCAGGTGAAGACCACCCGGGCCGGAAGTCGCGAGGCAGACGCCAAGTTTTCCCGTGTACTTGGCATAAGCGCAAGCCATGAAAGCCGCCGCTTCTTCATGCCGCACCTGGACAAAGCGGATTTTATCGGCGCGCTTCCGCAACGCTTCCATGATTCCGTTGATGCCGTCCCCTGGCAATCCAAAGACCACATCCACGCCCCAATCGTGAATTGCATCAATCAAGATGTCGGACGCTGTCATTTTCATGGAGTCCTCCCCTTTTATATTCGACTTCAAGGGGACGCAATTGTCAGCACGCGCGACTCGCATGTAAACTCAAGCAACATCTGGAGGCGCGCAATGAACAGACAGACACGGCCCGCATGCCTGGCGATGATTGGCATGCTGGCGGCGGCACTGACTTCTTACGGCCAAGGCAAGCGGGCCATGACAGTCGATGATTTGATTACGACTATCCGGGTAGGCGATCCGCAGTTGTCGCCGGACGGGAAGCGCGTCCTCTACACACGCACGACAACGGCGCTCGATACGGGAAGGCGCAATTCCGATATCTGGCTGGTCTCTGCCGATGGTTCATCGGCCGCGCGCCAGTTTATCGGCGGCGAGAAGAGCGAGAATACGGCGCGATTCACTCCCGACGGCAGGCGTGTAGTCTTCATGTCGAACCGCGATGGAGCCTTTCAAGTGTACGCCGCGGATTCGCAGGGCAATAATCCGAAGGCAATCACGAAAATCTCCGGCGGCGTGCAGGCGCCGATGATTGTCTCGCCGGATAGTAAGAAGGTTGCCTTCGTCTCCGACGTGTATCCGCAGTGCAAAGACGAAGACTGCAACCGGCGCACGCGCGAGGCGCAGGAAAAAGATCCATCCAAGGTGCGCGTGCTGACGGGTCTTCCGTTCCGGCACTGGGACGAGTGGCGCATCGGCATCCGCCATCACATTTTCGTGACCGATATCGATAGCGGCGAAACACGTGACGTCACGCCGGGCGACTTCGATTCGCCGCCGCACTTTTACGAAGACGGCAATATGACGTTTTCACCGGATAGCCGGTCCATTGCATTTGTCTCCAACCGCGACGGCCGCGACAAAGAAATGATGGACACCAATGACGACGTCTGGCTCGTTCCGGTGACCGGAGGCGATGCAAAACGGATCACGACTAATCCGGCGAAGGATGACCAGCCGACCTGGTCGCCCGACGGCAAGACCCTGGCGATCCGGTCTCAGCGCCGCGCCGGTTTCGAGTCGGATCGCTGGTATCTCGATCTCTACGATCAAGCCAAGGGAACGAAACGTACATTGTTCGAATCGCCCGACCTTTCGGTCGACGACTTTATCTTCACTCCGGACGGGCGATCCATCGTGTTTGCCGCCGAGGATAAGGGGCTGGTGAACCTGTACACGATTCCGCTTTCCGGTGGCACGCCCAAAGTTCTGGTGAAAGGCGGAGCAGTCGGACAATTTCAGGCTGGACCGAACTTCATCGTCTTTTCGAAATCAACCTTCGACGCGCCGCCGGATCTGTTTCGAGTGTCCTCCGATGGCGAATCGACAAAGCGGCTCACCGACGAAAACGGCTCGCGGCTGAGCCAGATCAACGCGCCGCAGTATGAAGCGATGACCGTGGCCGGAGCGGGCGGCACTCCTATCCAATACTGGCTTTTGAAGCCGCCTGGTTTTGATTCGTCGAAAAAATATCCGGTTGTTTTCATGATTCACGGCGGTCCCCAGGGAGCGTGGGAAGACGGATGGTCGTACCGCTGGAATCCCGAACTGTGGGCCTCACAAGGTTGGGTCATTGCGGCTCCGAATCCGCGGGGATCGTTCGGCTTCGGTCAGGAGTTCGTCGACGAGATATCTCAAGACTGGTGCGGTAAGGCAATGACCGACCTCACGGCGGTGTTTGATAGCGTGACGAAGCTCCCTTATGTCGATCCGCAGCGAACGGCCATCGCGGGCGCAAGCTATGGAGGCTATGCCGTTGATTGGATCATCGGTCACACGAATCGATTCAAGGCCGCCGTATCGCACGATGGCGTCTTCAATCTGGAAACGATGTCGCTGGAGAGCGAGGAGCTGTGGTTCACCGACTGGGAGTCGGGCGGTCCGCCGTCGAGCGCCGCTGCACGGCGGCATTTCGGGCGCTGTTCGCCACATCTCTCCGCTGCGAACATCAAGACACCGACTCTCGTCATCACCAACGAGCAGGATTTCCGTGTGCCCGTCGATCAGGGACTGCAGCTTTTCACCGCGCTGCGGCGAAATGGCGTTCCATCCGAAGCGCTGGTGTTTCCCGATGAAGGCCATTGGGTCCTGAACCCCATGAACAGCAAGCGATGGCATGAAACGGTGTTTGCCTGGATCAGGAAATATATTGGCCAATAGGAGCAAAGATATGAAAGCGCAACTCGTGGGCATTCTGCATCCCGGTGAGATGGGCATATCCATTGCGGCTTCCGCAAAGAACAGCGGTTGCGACGTCTATTGGGCTTCGCAGGGCCGCAGCGCCTCGACCCGCGAACGCGTCGCCAAAGTCGGCCTGCACGAAGCGGCAACCGTCGCTGAACTGTGCGGGAAGTGCGGGATTGTGATCAGCGTCTGTCCGCCGCATGCCGCGGAAGATGTGGCGAACGAAGTGATCCGTTCCGGCTTCCGCGGCCTCTTCGTCGATGCCAACGCGATAGCGCCGCAGCGGACCGAAAAGATTGCGGAAGCCATGACGAAAGCGGATGTGGCATTCGTCGATGGAGGCATCATCGGCTTTCCAGCATGGAAACCGCACACGACTTGTCTCTATTTATCCGGACCGCGTTCGGATGAGGCTGCATTGTGTTTTTCGGCCGGTCCGCTCGATACCAAAGTCCTCGGCGATCAAATCGGTAAAGCCTCCGCTTTGAAGATGTGCTACGCCGCAAATACCAAGGGCACCGTCGCTCTGCTTGCCGCAATTGTGGCAACCGCGGAAAACCTGGGAGTCCGCGAAGCCTTGTTCGAGCAATGGAAACACGACGATCCTGCATTGCCCGGCCAGGTTGAAAAGCGAATTCAGGCGAATGCGCCTAAAGCGTGGAGATTTGTAGGGGAGATGGAAGAAATCTCACGAACGTTCCACGCCGCGGGAACTCCCGGAGAATTTCATGCCGGCGCCGCCGACATCTATGCCCGCCTTGCCCGATTCAAAGACGCGAAGACGCCACCGGCGCTCGAAGACATCCTCGCTGCATTGACGGAAGGCGTGAATATCAAGTGAGCGTACTCCCCTCCTTTTCAAGGAGGGGAACGTGTTTGATTCCGATTCGTTCACACCTTCTACATCATGTTTCACAAAATTTTCTTTGCGCCCGGCATATCGCAGCTATTATGAAGAATGTCACTTTGATCGACATTCCCTCTGCGCTTGGTTCATCGTTGAACGGTCCGAAAGTCTTCTCTGAACATTTTAGTTTCTGAGCCGCTTTTTGCAGCCTGTTTCACTGACAAAGGGGGCGATCGTGCGACTAGCGCTCTTATCGTGGGAGTCATTGCATTCCATATCTGTGGGCGGCGTGGCCGTCCACGTGACCGAACTTGCGGCTGCCCTGGAACGGAAAGGTCATGAAGTTCACGTATTCACCCGTGGCCGTCATGGCCAGCCGCACTATGACTGCATTCACGGTGTTCACTACCACCGGTGCGGGTTTGACCTGCAACCCAATTTCGTCGACGAGATCAACAATCTGTGCCGTTCACTGGTGCATTACGTTTTCGAGACCGAAAATCTCCTCGGTCCTTTCGATGTCATCCACGCTCATGATTGGCTCACGGCCAACGCAATGATCTGGATCAAGCAGGGCCGTGGACGGAAGTGTGTCTACACGCTTCATTCGACCGAATACGGGCGCTGCGGAGATCAGTTTCCTGCCGGCGAAGCATCCGTCCGCGTGAGAGCGCAGGAGCGCGCCGGTTCATATTGGGCCGATCGTGTGATTGCCGTATCGAATGCTCTGCGGAAGGAAGCCTCCTGGATGTACGAGATTCCCGGCGGAAAAATTGCAACTGTCTACAATGGTGTGAACGTCCATCATTATGACGGGTGGATCGATCCGGCGGATGTAAGGCGGAATTATTCCGTGGGGCCCGTTGATCCAATGGTCCTTTTTTCCGGCCGGATGGTTCTCCAGAAGGGTCCCGATTTGCTGCTCGAGGCCATTCCCAGCATTCTGAAATTTTATCCACGCACTAAGTTTGTTTTTGCGGGGGATGGCGAGATGCGCGGCGCCGTCGAACGTCGTAGTCACGAGCTGGGCGTGGCTCATGCAACGCGTTTTCTTGGCTATCAGCCGAGCTGGGCGCTGACCAACCTTTACAAATCCTGCGACGCCGTCTGTGTTCCGAGCCGCAACGAACCCTTCGGGATTGTGCTGCTTGAGGCATGGAGCGCGGGCAAGCCGGTCGTTTCCACGCGAAACGGCGGACCTGACGAGTTTGTCTGGCATGAAGTCAATGGTCTCAAGGTGTACGCCAATCCCGATTCGATTGCCTGGGGGCTGGGCACCTTGTTCACCAACTTCGAGTGGGCCCGATGGATGGGCCGCAACGGCAGGATTGCCGCGGAAAGTGCGTTCACCTGGGATGCCATCGCTGATCATGTGCTTGGCGTTTATTGCTCTTAAACATTTAAGACAGGAGCTCTATGATCGTTCGTGAACTGTCTGAATTTGTCGGCGATCTGCCGAATATCTGCGGCTTCGAAGACCTTATCGCCGAAACCATGAAGCGGCGCGGGCCTTTTTATCTTCGCGAATCCAACATCGATTTTAATCGCGTTCGGAGCGGTTTCAGCATCGCTCTCCACATGCACCAGCCCCTGATTCCCGCCGGAGGAGATGACCTGGCGACGGCAGCAGTCATCAGCAATCTCAAGTACATGATGGATCATCAGGATATCGGAGATAACCACAACGCTCCCGTATTTCAATGGTGTTACAAACGGATGGGAGAATTCATTCCACAGCTCGTTCAGGAAGGAAAGCATCCGCGGGTAATGCTGGATTACTCCGGGTCCCTTTTATACGGACTCGCGGCGATGGGACTGAATGATGTGTTGGACAACCTGAAGCGGATCACGCTCGATTCCGCTTATCGGCGATCTGTTGAATGGCTCGGTACGGCCTGGGGGCATGCGGTTGCGCCATCCACTCCCGTGCAGGATTTCCGCCTGCACGTCCGGGCCTGGCAACACTATTTCGCCGCGTTATTCGGATTGGAGGCATTGGAGCGCGTCCGAGGCTTTTCTCCGCCGGAAATGGCTTTGCCTAACCATCCGGATGTCTGTTTCGAGTTCGTTCGGACCTTGAAAGATTGCGGGTTCGAATGGCTGCTGGTTCAGGAACACTCGGTCGAAATGGCCATGAATGGTTCGAGCATCCAGCGCCCTCATATCCCGCACCGTCTGGTGGCGCGGAATTCGAGAGGTGCGACCGCCGACATCATTGCGATCATCAAAACACAAGGCAGTGATACGAAACTCGTCGGGCAAATGCAGCCGTACTATGAAGCCAAGGGTTTGTCCAGGATCGATCTTGGCGGAAAGTCTATTCCTCAATTAGTGACGCAGGTCTCCGATGGAGAGAATGGCGGGGTGATGATGAATGAGTTTCCGCCGAAATATCTCGAAGTCATGCGCGAAGCGTCCGGTTCAGACGTTGCTCCTTTGAATGTCACCGAATACCTCGAGTATCTGAACGGGCTCGGAATCACCGGGAAGGATTTTCCCGTGATTCAACCGGTCCTTCAGAAACGCATCTGGGACCGCTTTCCGGCCGGCGCCGGCCCCGAAGCCGTGGAGAAAGTGATCGCAGACTTGAAGCGGGAAGACCAGCGGTTCCATGTCGAGGGGGGAAGCTGGACAAACAGCCTGTCATGGGTCCGCGGCTACGGTGACGTTTTGAAACCAATGGAGCAGGTGAGCGCGTTGTTTGCGGAAAAAACACACGGCGTGCCGACTTCGGAAGATCGATACCGCAATGCGCTGTTTTACCTGCTCACGACACAAACCAGTTGCTACCGCTATTGGGGTACGGGTCTGTGGACGGATTATGCACGGGAGCTATGCCGCCGGGCGGAAGCGATCCTGAAGTACGATTTCTAAGTACTGGACAGTATGTAGCCGCGGGCTGAAGCCCGCGACTACATACTTGTTTCCAGCATGTCTTTGGAAAGGAGAAGCTATGAAACCAACACAGCAACTTCATGATCTTGGTCAAAGTCTCTGGCTGGACAATATCACGCGTGACTTGTTGACGAGCGGCACGCTGCGGGGCTACCGCGACAGGTTATCGGTGACGGGGCTGACCTCCAACCCGACGATATTCGATCTTGCAATTCGAAGCAGCACTTCCTATGACGCCTCCATCCGGGCGGCCGTTGACCGCGGCAAGTCCGGCGATGCGCTGTTTTACGAGTTGGCTCTCGAGGATCTGAGTCAGGCTGCGGATCTATTCAAGCCGGTTCACGATTCCACCGGCGGCGTGGACGGCTGGGTATCGTGGGAAGTGTCTCCCAAGCTGGCATACGACACAGCCAGCACGATCCGGGAAGTCGCCCAGCTTCGGGCGCACCTGCAGAGGCCGAACATCATGATCAAGATTCCCGGCACGCTCGAGGGTGTTCCCGCGATCGAGGAGTCGACCTATGAGGGTGTGCCGGTCAATGTGACTCTGCTTTTCTCACGCGAACAATATGTCCGCGCTGCAGAGGCATACATGCGCGGCGTCGAACGCCGGGTGGCGGCCGGACGGGATCCGAAGGTGCACTCCGTGGCATCCATGTTCGTCAGCCGGTGGGATAAGGCAGTCGCCGGCAAGGTTCCGGACGGACTTAAAAATCGTCTCGGAATCGCAATCGCGAAGCGAACCTACAAAGCATACCGCGATCTGCTGCAGTCTTCCCGCTGGCAGAAACTTCAACAGGCCGGCGCGCTGCCGCAGCGTTTGCTGTGGGGAAGCACAGGCACGAAGGACCCACATGCCTCCGATGTTATGTACATTGAGTCCCTGGCAGCGCCCGACACGATCAATACGATTCCGGAGAAAACGCTTCTCGCGTTTGCGGACCACGGACAGGTGAAGGGCGTTTTGCCGGCGGATGGCGGGGATGCGGAACAGGTATTGGACGAGTTTGCGCGAGCTGGAATCGACGTCAAGAAGCTTGCGGAAGAACTTCAGCTCGAGGGCGCGGATGCCTTCGACAATTCATGGGACGATCTGATGGAGTGCCTTCGCTCGAAGAGTGAAAAAATACGGAAAGCGAGTTAATGTCTCCGGGGGATGGGAACCTATTGAAATTCGAAATTGGAGGTTCGAAATTGGAAATTTTCGGTACCGCAGATCTTCAATTTCCAACTTCCAATTTCGAATTTCCAATAAGTTCCCATGAAGTTTAAGCCGCCTTCCCGATATCGATGTCGAGCTGGCTTGCCGAATCGTATCGAGTCGCCACGTCCTGCCAATTCCAGACGCTCCAGACCGCTTCAAAGAATTCAGTCTTGCGATTCTCGTACTGCAGATAGTAAGCATGCTCCCATGCGTCGATCACCATCAGTGGAACCCCGGCTTGCGCCAGATTGGACTGGTGATCGTAAATCTGCGTGATCAGTAGTCTTTTCCCAATGGGTTCCCAGACTAATGCCGCCCAGCCGGAACCCATAATGGTCGAAGCCACCTGCGTGAGTTGTTTGCGGAAACGGGAGAAGTCTCCGAAGTCCTTATTCATGGCAGTGGCGAAATCGCCCTGTGGCGCGCCGCCGCCCTTGGGAGTCAAGTTTTTCCAGAACAGGGAATGGAGAATGTGCCCGGACAGATTGAAAGCGAGGGAGTGCTCCAAGGCGGCTATCCGCGCAAAATCGTCTTTCTGCCTCGCCTCGTCGAGTTGATCCAAAGCCGAATTCGCATTTTTCACGTAACCGGCGTGATGTTTGCCGTGGTGCAATTCCATAATCTTGCCGGAAATATGGGGTTCCAAAGCACTGTAGTCATATGGCAAATCAGGCAGCCTGTAACGGTTCATGATTTCTTCCTTTCCGTAAATGCAAAGCTGTTATTGGGCAGACGTACAAAAAAAGAAAAAACGGGGCGGCCGGTTGAACGGCCGTCTCGGGATTGCAAAGACGGGCGAAAAGCACGTCTTGAAAGGATCTTGCGATGTTACGCAGCGCGCCGGACAGTCGTGCTGGAAACCGCTTCGGTGTATCCGCCTGCGTGTCCGCCAACAAGGCCGCCGATCAGTCCGAAAATGACTGCGATCAGTGCCCACGAAATTGTTGTCGCGCTGATGTTTCCCAATCCAGAAGTCAGATTCAGCGGTTGAATCCGGCCCGTTACCGAGCCGACCATTTCCGCCATCCGTGTTGTATTTAAAGCGAAGTACAGGAGTGCCACGCTTCCCAGCGCCCAGACGACAAGCCCGTGCAAGCGGCCGTCGCTTTTGGCCTGGCTTTCCGATGATTTCGCTGCCAGCCAGCCTCCGGCAAGGAATCCTACGAACAGAGTAACCAGGGACCAGACACCCAACCACACATCAACTCCCGCAGTAGCTCCCTTTAAGCCGGTAGCAGCAGCTCCAACAGCAAGGCCGAAAAGGCCCAGGATCGTCATAATCCCCAACGCGAAAAAAGTACCTCCGAAAATTGCCGACCACGACAGTCGATGGATGGGAACCCGTCCAAACTGGGTGATCGTGCGTTCTTCTCTCATAAACGCCTCCTTATCGGTTCCCGATGTCTTATACCTGTTTAGACGTTCAGAAGGGGCAACCATTAGACGTCCGGAGGCCGGCTTGGGGAGTTTCTGCATAAGTTGACCACAAAAAGCACAAAGCCTTTTTTGTGTTCTGCGATGTGCCTTTTGTGGTCTCTCCCCGCTTTCCAGCGGAATCGTCCTACCAGCTGAGCATCCTCATCAGGAATCGCGTAACCCCTCCGGAGATGGCGCCAAAGGCGGCGCCCTTCTTACCACCGGCAAGGGCTCCGACTGCCGTGGCGATGCCCGCAGTAGCAGCAATCATCAAAGCTTCTTTTTCCCAGGATTGGCGTTTGCCGCCGCCCCAGATCACGACTTTTGCATCCATATTCACCTCTTGCAGATAAATTGTTTCCGTTCGAACGAGCACGCAAGGTTCCCGGCGGTGAATCCGAACGTCCCGCGTACAATATTCACGAATTTGTAGTCTGGCTGAGGTTTGATGTGAGGATGGCTCTGTACCACCGAATTTCTTGCGCCTTCACGCTCCGGCATGCCGCTCAACATCTGGCGTAAGCCAGGTTTCCTTTCATCTCAGGGACACGAACAGCCGGCGCTGGGGCTCGCGGACCTGGCGGTCGGCCTGGGCATGCTGGCTTTACTGTATGTCGTGGCGCGGGTTGGGGCTCAATCGTTCGTCAGGTTCAGCCCACCGGATGTCATTCCCTCGGTTGGTCTGGATCCTCGAAATCTCCCGAATTACGCCGCCCGTTCCACTCTGCGCATGTTTATCGCGCTCGCCTTCTCGACGCTGTTCACTTTTGTGTATGGTTATGCCGCCGCCCGCAGCCGGCGGGCTGAGCGCGTTCTGGTGCCGCTGTTGGATATCCTGCAATCGATTCCGGTGCTGGGATTTCTGTCGGTGACCGTCACCGCTTTCATCGCGCTGTTTCGCGGAAGCCTGCTGGGTCTGGAGGCAGCCTCGATCTTTGCGATCTTTACCGGGCAAGCCTGGAACATGACCTTTTCGTTTTATCAGTCGCTGCGGTCGGTGCCGCGCGAACTCGACGAGATGGCGAGCCTGTATCGGCTTTCCAGGTGGGAACGTTTCACACGGTTGGAGTTGCCTGTTTCCGTCATCGGCCTCGTATGGAACGGAATGATGAGCTTTGGCGGAGGCTGGTTTTTTCTTGCCGCCAGCGAGGCGATCAGCGTCTTGAACCGCCAGTACACGCTGCCTGGAATCGGTTCGTATGTGGCGGCGGCGATCGCGGCCAGGAATCTCGGTTCCCTCGCATGGGCGATTTTCACCATGGTCGTCCTGATCCTTCTCATCGACCAGCTCTTCTGGAAGCCGCTGGTGACATTGGCGGATCGTTACAAGCTCGAGCTCAGCGCCGGAGAGGAACGCCGGTTCTGGTTAGTGGATCTGTGGCGCTCCGCCTCATTGCCACGCTATTTCAGAGGGCTGGTGGAGCCGCTCCTTCGCCGGTTTGATCAGATGCTTTCCGCGGCGACGGCGATTCCGTCGAAGACGAATCGCGGTACATCCTCGAAGAAGGGCGACTTCGTCTACCGTGGCGTTCTCTTCATCGTTACGGCCGGGCTCGCTGTCGCCGCAGGACGATTTATATTGTCCGGGGTTGGACTCGCGGAGGTTGGCTATGCAGCGCTGCTCGGTCTGACCACCGCAGGACGGGTCATCCTGCTGCTCATTTTCAGCACCGTGGTATGGACACCAATCGGGGTCGCGATCGGATTCAATCCCAGACTGGCCCGGATATCGCAACCCATCGTTCAGGTTCTGGCATCGTTTCCGGCCAACTTCCTTTTTCCGTTCGCGACTCTCGGATTCATCAAGCTCGGCCTGAGCCTGAACTGGGGCAGTATGCTATTGATGGCCCTGGGAGCCCAATGGTACCTCCTGTTCAATGTCATCGGCGGAGCGCAGGGCATACCCAAC
>DASXLG010000300.1 GCA_036496425.1 Terriglobia bacterium
CATCTGCGTCATCCGCGCCATCTGCGGCTAAAACTTTGTCAAAGCAACTAAAACTTTCCCTCATTTCGTTCCAGTGAATTCTACCTGGATGGGCTCTCCCAGAAAACGCGGATCGGTTCCGGCTTTGTAGATGATCAAAACCGGGGGAGGTGTTTTGAATTGGCCGCAGGCGAAGGAGTTCGAAACTGCGGAGGTGTAACTGACAAAGTTGATCTTCGACGGATCGCTGGCGTGAAGTTCGACGTTTCCATTGCCGACACGGACCCGCAAGGTCATGCCTTGGCTGCAGTCGACCGACAACAGGGCGCCCTGGATCTGTTTGCCCGCAGGCCGGGCCACGGCTTGTTTGGGCGCAGCGTCCTTCGCTTCGGTTGAAGGCGTTGTCTCATTTCGCCTGATGACCGGCGGCCCATCCGGTGTGTCATTCCCGGCGGAGTTTCGCGCCGCGGCGGCGGCCTTCGCCTGCGCCTCTGCCCGGACCTCGGCCTGTGTCTGGGCCTGTGCCTGGGCCTGCGCGCGCCGTTCGTTGTATTCCCGTACCGCCGTCTCGTTGTCGATCATTGTCTGAATTTGATTCAGCAGGCTCTGTGCACGGCGCTGAACGGCATCGTCGTCGGTAATATTTTTCAAAGGCGACAGGATCACGCGGCCGGCGAGCGGCTCGTTATTCGCAATCATCACCTCCGCGAGCCGGATACGTATATCCCGTTTTCCGGGTGCTGCCGTCAACGCCTTCTTCAGCAGTTCTTCCGTCTGCGGCAGCTCTTCCCTGGAAACAATAGCGTCATAGCCGAGCATGTCATAGGCGGGCCAGAAGTCCGGCTGCAGCTCCACTGTCTTCTTGAGATGTTCCCGCATGAGCGCGAGCCGCGTTGTATCCGGGACTTTCGTGGTTTTGCTGCCGGCACTTTGAAGCGTGAACGCATAGTAGTAATGCGCCATATAGTTCTTTGAGTCCGCCTCGACGGCCTTGCCCAAGAATTCCAGCGCTTCATCGTTTTTGCCTTGGCGGACACGCAGAAAACCCAGAGAGGCATAACTCGGGGAAAAATTCGGGTCGAGGGAAATGGCTCTCTGCAGCTGCGCTTCGGCCATATCGGTGCGGTCGGTGTGCAGCATCAGATCGCCAAGATAGTATTGGACCTGCGCCTCGCTCAGTGTCGCTGTCTGCATGTCATGATCGAAATCGATTTTCGACTGGAGTTTGAACAACACGGCGGGGAATGCGAAATGACCGACATACGCGCGCATTTCTTGTTCAAACGACGCATAGTCCGTCTCAAATGCTTCGCTGAAGCTGTCGTCGATCGACTTGTTCCCGTCCCCGGCCAGGGCCAGAAACTTGACCAGTTGAGGCCGGCGCTGCTGATTATTCGCGAGCATCAGGTAATGCATGACCGCCCAGGATTCTGCATAGAAAATGCCCTGCTTGGTTTGCTCGTTGTAGTACGGAGATCCCCGGGTTACGGCGAACAATGCATTGATGGAAATGAAGGACTGCTTCAGCGTCTGGAGGTGTTCGCCGATCGCCCTTCCAAGAAGCATTTCTTTGCCGTTCGATTCGATTTCAAAAGTCGAATAGACTTCGGCAAGTCCCTCGCTCGCCCAGACCGGCAGTTTTATAGTGAGGTCCTTGGTTAGCGCGTGAAGGAATTCGTGGTAAATCACCCGTGGCGTTTGGGTGCCGGCAGTCAGGGCGATGAAATTCATGTCCTGTCCGGACTGAAAGTAGCCCGCCACGTTGGCCGGCTTCCCCTGATATAGGGGTTTATAGGGAAGGAAAGAAGCGTCGTCTTTGAAGACCAGAACGGTCATCGGCGGCGGTGCCTGCTTCGTTATTGAAGGAAACAGAAGAGCCATTCCCGCTCTGAACTCTTCAAGGTCCCGGGCGACGCGTCGAATCGACGACTCGCTGGCGTTGCCGACCAGTAAGAAATTCTGAGATCGGATGCTGAGCCACTTATCGGCGGCATAGCCGGTGGACGTGCCGGCAAGGCTCGCGACGATGAAGCAACACAGCAGGACCTTGCGCAGTCGCACCATTCCTCCTTCCTTACTTGCCGGTTTGAATGCCTTTTGCCTTGAACGTTGAGGCGGCCTTCGGCGCCGACAAAAACTTGATCAGAGCGTTCGCGGCATCGGGATTCTTTGCGCCGGCGTTTACTCCTGCCGCGAAGCTCACGTAACTTTGGAACTTGTCGGGCAGCGGGCCAACCAATTCGACGCCTTTGTCGGGCATGATTTCACTGATCAAAGTGAGAATGATCTCCGCCTTTCCGCCTTTGACAGCATTCAGAGAAGCGTCGGAGCCCTGCACCAGAACCAGCTTCGGTTTCATCTTGTCGGTGATCCCGAGAGCTTCGAACATCTTTTCGATATGTACCCGGCTTGCGCCATCCGAAGCATACGTGACCGCTTTTGCGTTCAGCAGAGTTTGTTTGATGCCGTCGGGTGTCCCGATGTCCGGCTTTTTTGCTCCGGCGCGGATGCCCACACCGATGCCGACGCGGCCCATATCCGTGCGGCTGCGGGCGGCCAGTTTACCTTCCTTTATAAGAGCATCAATCGCCTCGCTGGTGAGAATCGTGGCGTCAAAGTTTTCGCCCGCTTCGATCTTCTGCTTATTCAGGACAGTCGTCCCATATTGGAGGGCGAGCGTATGGCCGATGGAGCTTTGTGCGGCAGGGCTGAGTTCGTCGACGGCGGCCTTCACGCCGTTGGATGCCAGAACGCGAACCGGTTCGCCTTGCGCGGCTCGAAGTTGCGCCGCGCCCATGACGATTGTCAACGAAAGTAGCGCCGGACCAAGCCAACGCGTTTTCATTTTGAAGCTCCCGGATTGAGTGAGCCGACATACGCGGAAATGGCGAGGATGTCCGCATCGGTCATCCCAGCCACCGGCTTCTTCATCAATTGCGCGTCGCCGCCGTTGCGCGAGCCGTCTTTGAACAGATAAAGCTGGCGGGCGATGTAAATAGGATGAAGCCCGGCTATTCTGGGCACGTTGCCCAGACCCTGAAGGTTCTCGCCGTGGCAGATCGCGCACTGGACGGACTTGCCGGACCCGCCCGTTTTCACGAAGGACTCACCTTTCTTGATGCTGCCCGGAGGAACATAGGCGGTGAACCCGGAGTGCGGATCGCGCTTTGTAACTCGCGATTGATCCAGCGCCACAGTGATGATCCGGTTTCCGATCGGCTCCATTCCGCCGCCTGGCTGAAGGAAACGCATGCGGCCGCCGCCGACAAAGGTTTTCGGCACCATCGCCGCTTCGACAACCTTGGTCCACGAATACGGCTTGAGACCGGCGAACCAATCGCTTGCCTGGCGGACCTCTTCGTCTGAGAGCGCTCCGGCGATCTTATTCATCCGATTCGGTTCTTTACGGATGCCGCTCTTGAAATCAGCCAGCTGCCGCCGGAGGTACTCGGCGGACATTCCTGCCATGTAGGCGGACTCGGGATGGCCCACACCGGACATTAAATGACATGAGCCGCACGCCAGAGCGTCACCGTGGCCGTGCTGAACAATTTGAGGGGCCGGCGGATGCTCTTCCGGGAACCAGTCCGGCGGATTTGAAAGATCGTCGATCTGCGCCTGAGGATAAGTCTTGGAGCTTCCCGGAACCGTCTTCGCGCTTGGATCTGCGGCTGGCAGATCTCCGTTTTTGACCGGGAACGCCCAGGACAAATCCTTTCCGGACTGCTGCTGCGAGAGGAGCCCGGCGGACAGAAGAAAGATAAACAGAACTACGCCAACAACCTTTTTCATGAATTCCCCCAGAGTTGTCACAGTTTACACTGCGGCACGCAGCCGGAAAAGCATTCTGCCGCTCCGCGGCTGAGTCACGATAGACTGAGATTTCCGCCGACCTCATCCATGGAGTTGAATGTCATGCCGGGATTCCTGCTTTCGACTCTGTTTCTGTTTCTTTCAGCTTCGGCCTTGTACGAAGACAGCACTGCCGACAGTCTGATCCGCTCGGCCACGGAGTCGACGTACATGCTGCGGCTGGCCGAGGCGCGAGTGTCAGCCCGTGAGCTTCAGCGGAAATATCCCGATCATCCGGCCGGCTTTCTGATTGAGACCGAGACCTACTGGTGGGAAGCCCAGGAAGATCCCGGCAATAGCAAAATCGAGGACACCTACTATCACGCCCAAGCGCTCGCCCAGGAGAAGGCGGAGAAGGCTCTGGAGACAGGGAAGTACTACAAGCCGGAACTGCTGGCCTACCTTGCCTCGACTTACGGCAGCTATGCCCGATTTCAAGTGACCCAAAAAGACGCGTACCTCGGCGCCTTGCGAGCCGGACTGCGGGCGCACGACTATGCCGTTCAGGCCTACACGCTCGACAAGAATTACTACGACGTCTATGTCGGGCTCGGCGCCTTCAACTATTTCACCGGTACTCTGCCGTCCATGATCAAACCCTTTGCCTGGCTCATGGGCGCGACGGGCGACAAAAACCTCGGCGTCGATCAATTACAGACGGCAATGGAGAAGGCCCGATACTCCCGCACCGAGGCGCGGATTGTCTATTACACGGCGTTGCTCACCAATCAGGAATTCGGCACGGCATTTCCCATCCTCGAAAAATTGATCGTCGATTTCCCGGACAATTTCGTCCTGTACGATTGGGCCTTCGTGTGGTTCGAACAACAGAAGAAGCAATCCGAGGGTGCGGATTATTTCGAGCGGATGTACGAGAAACAACGTCATCGTTCACCTTTAATGGCTCAATATGCCTTGCTCGAAAAGGCGGACCTGCAGCTCGACTTTCCACGAAAGACGGAAGGCGTCCAAACGCTCCAGCGGATTCGCGCCCTGGCGCCGAGGGATGCATTGCTCAAACAGAAGCTCGACGGCCTGGAGAAGGCGGCGAAGAAGTGACTGACTCAGGCGGGGAGTTAACCGCAAAGCGCAGCTTTGGGCGATAATATCGGGCGATGTCCATCCAGCCAGGCGCCTTATTCGGCCCCTATGAAATTGCCGGCCCGCTCGGGGCGGGCGGCATGGGCGAGGTGTACCGTGCGCGCGATTCGAGGCTGAATCGCGACGTGGCCCTCAAGATTCTGCCGCCGAATTTTGCGGCCGATCCGGACCGGCGGGCGCGCTTCGAGCGCGAGGCTCAGGCGATCGCCTCTCTTTCGCATCCGAATATTCTGGCGATCTTCGATACCGGAATTCACGACGGCCAGCTTTTCATCGTGACGGAGCTGCTCGAAGGCGAGACGCTGCGCGAGCACGATGGCCGGTTGCCGGTTCGGAGGGCGATCGAGATCGGCGTTCAGATCGCGCGGGGATTGACGGCCGCCCACGACAAGGGTCTGGTTCACCGCGATCTCAAGCCGGAAAACATCTTCCTGCTCGCGGACGGCCAGGTCAAAATTCTCGATTTCGGACTGGCGCGCCAGACCAGCCTCGCGTCCGCTGCTGCAACTGGCGTCACAGCCGCGCCCACGGCCGCCGGTGTAACGGATCCGGGAATGGCCGTCGGCACTGCCGGCTATATGTCGCCCGAACAGGTGCGCGGCGCCGAAGTGGATCATCGAACCGATATCTTCGCGTTCGGCTCCGTGCTCTACGAAATGCTCTCCGGCCGCCGCGCATTCCAGCGCGAGACCGCGGCGGAAACGATGACGGCGATCCTGAAAGAAGATCCGCCCGAGCTCGTCGAGTCCGGCCTGCACATCAGTCCGCAGCTCGATCGCATCGTGCGGCGCTGCCTGGAAAAGCAGCCGCGCATGCGGTTCCAATCGGCGTCGGACCTTGGATTTGCTCTCGACGCCGCGACGGTGCCGACCGGAAGCAGCGTCGTTGTCACCGCCGTGCCGGAGGCTGCGCCATCGCAGCGCTCATTTTCGTGGATTGCGCTCCCGGCCTTCGTCCTCGGATTCATCCTGGCGGCCGTTGTCTTCATCGCCTTGCACTCCGCGCATGCGAGGCCCGATTCCTCCGGATTCCATTTCACTCCATTCTCGTTCGAAGCGGGCGGGCAGGACAACGCGGTCTGGTCTCCGGACGGCAAAGCCGTCGCTTACGCGGCGTCGATGGACAGGCTCAAGCCCGAACAGGTCTTTGTCCGGTACCTGGATTCACCGACAGGGAAACAACTGACGTATTTCAGCGACGGGACCGAAGCGCTGCCGGTGCGCTGGACACCCGACGGCCGGCGAATCCTGTTCACCAGCGAGCACGCACCTGCGGGCCTCTGGTCCGTTGCCGTTGTCGGGGGCGAACCGAAGCCCGAACTGGCCCTGGACACGGACAAAGTCCGTTTCAAAACCGTTGACGTCACGAACGACGGGTCGGCCGCGGCGATGTTACGCGATGATGACGAATGGGGTCTCTGGATCAGCTCGCCGCTCGGATCTCCTGCCAGGAAATACAGCCCGGATCCCTTCGCGACACGAAGCCTGCTCAACCGGCCGACCCTGGCCTTTTCGCCCGACCAGAAGCACATTCTGCTCTTCATCAACTCGGGCGATCGCGGACACGAAGAAGCGTGGCTGATGCCTTACCCTGCGGATCCGTCGCATCCGCCCCGGCGGATCTTCCAGGACTTTCCAACCTTCGCCGGCACGCCCAATTTTTCATGGATGCCGGACAGCCGCAGGATCGTCATCGCCCTTCGCACCGACCCGGGATCGGCCATTCAGCTCTTTCTCGCAGACACCTCGTCCGGCCGGCGGGCCGCTATCATCAGCCAGACCAGCCACACTCTCTCTCCGAACGTTTCGCCGGATGGAAGCCGCCTCATTTTCTCCGAACCTTCCGGCAGTCTGGACATTGTTTCGGTGAGCCTCGATACAGCCGCCGCCAAGAGCTGGATGGCAACCGAACGAGATGAGTTGATGCCCGCATGGGCGCTGAACCAACCGCTGCTCGCCTACGTCACGGATCGCAACGGCCCTCCTGAAATCTGGCTTCACTCCAGCGACGGCGTTTCCCGTCCGATCATCACCGGGCGCGATTTTCCAATGGGGACAACGGACGGATTCATGGATCCCATCCTGTCGCCCGCCGGCGATCGTGTGATCTATAGCCACATCGGCCACTCGCCGGCCGAGTCATCGTATGTTCGCATCTGGATTTCATCGGTTTCCGGCGGCGATCCGGTGCCGGTCACCAATGACGCCACTTCAGACGACATCGCAGGAGCATGGTCACCCGACGGAAATTCGCTGGTATACATGCGCGTTCAAAATGGAAAAGTCGACATCATGAAGGTCAAGACCTCCGGGCAGGACAGCCCGGTCCTGTTGAAAGCGGATATCAACCCGACAAACAGCAGCGTTCCCATCTGGTCCCCGGCAGGCGACTGGATCGAGTACAACGACAAAGGCGAGAACCTGATCTCACCCGACGGAAAAACGACGCGGTCCCTGGGGAACCTGCATGCCGATGGCTGTACGTTTGATCGCAGCGGCCGCATGCTCTATTGCCTCCGCTTTGAGAGCGATCACGAAACGTTGTTTTCGGTGGATCTCGCGGGCGGCGCGAAAGGCGCAGCAATAGAAGGCGAAGCGCAAGCGCGGCAGCGCGCAGCAGGAGTCAAGGTAATCGGTAAGCTCGACGCGGAATTTAAGCCGGCAAGCGGTTACGAACCATCGATCCGGCTCAGCCTGTCGCCGGATGGTAAGAGCATCGTGTATGGGCAGGCCCGCTCCGCTGTGAACAATTTGTGGATGCTGGAAGGACTCGCGCCGAAGGAAGGGCTGCTGCAGCGGCTGCATTTGCGAGACTAATCGGTCCGCGCCGCGGCGCTCAGGACCGGAGCCGTCATTCTTCCCGCCAGATGCCTAGCGATTTCTGAATCGGACGATCGGAGAAACTGAACAGCACGGACTCGACCTGCGCCTCGTGTGTCACCGGGTACCAGGACGGAGCGACAAAAATATCGTGGTCCTTCCAGTCGAAAACCGTCTCGCCGATCCGCGTCCGCCCGCGGCCCTCGATGACGCAGAACACCGTCGCGTCGGTGGCGCGATGCGCGGCGCCGCGGAAACCCGGCGGCAGCAGCTGGACGAAAGCCCCGATCGCCGGCATGGTAGAGCCGCCGTTCGCGGGATTGATGTACTGCATCTTGATCCCATGGCACGGATGCAGCGGGCCGTTCCGGTAAAGCTGATCGAGCGTTTCGCGCGTACGCGCGTAAGGGTAATTGAAAATCGGAGAGGAATTTCCCGGATGCGTGTATTCGACCGGCATGAGACTGCCGCCGTAGCGCGCCCAGGCGTCGCCTTCTTTCTTCGTGACTGGCTGAATCTCCTGCGGATGATGTTCGGCGAACCCGGTGTTGAACAGGTTGACGAGCGGGATGTCCAGTCCGTCCATCCAGATCGTCGGAGTATCGCTCGGATTGCCATGATCGTGATATGTCCACGACGGCGTCAGGATGAAATCGCCCGGATGCATCGTGGTTCGTTCGCCGTCGACCGCGGTGTACGCTCCCGTACCCTCGATGATGAAGCGCAGAGCCGACGCCGTGTGCCGGTGCGTCGGCGCGGTCTCTCCCGGAAGGATCAATTGCAGACCGGCGTAGAGCGTGTCGGTGATCTGAGAGAAGCCGCGCATCCCGGGATTCTCGAGAATGAGGACGCGGCGTTCCGCGTCCTTTGCCGTGATCAGCTTTCCGGATTCCAGGACAAACGGACGGATCTCGTCATAGCGCCACATCGTGGGAACCGAACGCGGACGCGGAACGACCGGGACAAGTTCTGCAAGCGATTCCCACAGCGGCGCGGCATTCTTCGTCTCCAGCCGCCGGTAGAACTCGCGGAACTCCTCCGTCGTTTCAGGCTTGTGATAGAACCCCATATTAAGCAGCGGCGTATATGCGTACTTCCATGCTGCCGATTTTCTCGATGGTTGCGACAACCCGGTCGCCGGGCTCAATCGGACTGACGCCTTCCGGAGTTCCCGTCATGATGACATCACCGGGATTCAACGTGTAAAAGGCCGAACCGAATTCGATCAGCTCCGGAACGCCGAGAATCATGTACTTCGTGCTGGAGTTCTGGCGCTCCTCGCCGTTCACTGAAATCTTCAGGTTGAGATCGCCGGGATCCGGGATCTCGTCCGCCGTCACCATCCAGGGACCGAGCACGGCATAGCTGTCCGCCGACTTTCGAAGGCTGCGTTCTTCAGGACCGCGTATCGTGATGTCCAGACCGATGGCGTATCCTGCGACGTAGTTCAACGCATCCGCGCGCGAGACGTTGTTGGCGCGTTTTCCGATAATGACGGCCAGTTCGACCTCGTGATCGTTGCGGCGGTCGAGCTTCCGGAGATGGATGCCTTCGGCGGGTCCGACCAGCGAACTGTTCGCCTTCAGGAAGAGTCCGGTCTTCTGGATCACGGCCAGGTGCTGGGCGTTGTTGTGATGCAACTCGGCGTCGCTTCTCACTTCGTCCTGGTGCTTCTGATAATTGATCGGGGCTCCGATCACTTTGCTGGGGTTCGCGACGGGGCTGAGGAATCCGAGGCCGGCGGACGGCAGCGACGGCGCAGACGGGGCGAGCGAGCGCGCCCGTTCGGTGACCTTGTCGAGATTGGCTATAAGAAGGTCGTAGGGCGGAAAGGGATACCGGAAGTTCGGCAGGACGTCGAGTGCCGCCGTCACATCTTTGACATTGGTACCTTCGACAACCCCAAGACGACCATCTCCAAACCGGCAAATTCGCATGGGGAATTTTAGCCGCAGATTCCGCAGATGACGCAGATTAATTCCCGAACCGATTTCACTTGGCTCTGCGGGTGCCCTCGCGGGATAATTTTTGATGCCTGCCTAGAGCTTATTCGTGACGGTGAATCATGAAAGATATCAAGATTGGTGACTGCGTCTGGATTCGAGGTCTGGTCTATTCCGACTGCTTTGGACTGCGTGGCAAGGTTCTGGACGTGCGCCAGAGCGCGTTTTTTGGCCCGGGCGTGCAGCGTTGCCGGGTCGATTTCAACGGCAAGATCCGCCGTCTTTTGAACGTTCATCTGGTTCATGCGGCCAGGCGCGGGGAATCGGCTTCGACCGCTGCGTAAGCCGGCTCGCAGCTCTATTTAACCTTTCTTAACAGCTTTCCTTCCAACGGGCGCATTTCCTCTGCCGCCGCAGCCCCGGCGAAGTGTAGAATTGCCGGAGTCCGTTTTAACAGAAGGTGAAAAATGAAGAAGTGCACCGCCCTCCTGGCGTTGCTCCTGGGGTCGGCGGTTCTGGCACAGAACGTCCCGGCCCAGAAGCCGTTGCCCAGCCCCGTCTCTCAGGCCCTCTCTCAGGAAATGACCCGTGCG
>DASXLG010000301.1 GCA_036496425.1 Terriglobia bacterium
CAGTTCGGGAGTTTTACATTGACGAACAGCCCCTGGGGACACTCGAGCTACCATGCCTTCCAGCTGACAGTGGAGCACCGGCTCAGTAAGGGTCTCTCTTTACTCCTCGGCTATACCCACAGCAAAAGTATCGATGATATCGGGGAGTCCGGCACCAGCAGCAGTATTCAGGACAACGGCTGTCATCGCTGCGAGCGGTCTATCGCCGCTCTGGATCAGCCGAACGTTGTACGGTTGAGCAGCTTGTACCAGCTTCCCTGGGGTCCGCAAAGGCAATTTCTCAACCACGGGTGGCTCGGAAATGCCCTTGGAGGCTGGGATCTTGGCGGCACCTACCAGTACAGCTCAGGTCAACCCCTTTCCCTCTCATCGCCGCAACAGTCGGCTTCTCTCAGCACCGCTGCAGCGATGCGCCCGACGCTGACCGGTGCACCGGTCACGACGAGGGTAACCAATTCTGCGGGACAGCTGTCCGATTTCAACCCCGATGCATTTAAACAGACCGGGACGTATGCCTTCGGGAACGCTCCGCGGTTCATGTCGGCTCTGCGAAATCCAGCCTTAACAAACGTCGACCTGTCTCTTCAGAAAAAAGTCCAAATCCGGGAAAGCATGGCTTTCACGATCCGTCTTGAGGCGATTAACGCGCTGAACCATGTGATCTTTACCGGTCCGGACACCGCTGTGGCGGATACCAACTTCGGCTATCACACTCTCACCCAGAAGAATACTCCGCGTATCGCTCAGATCAGCGGACGCTTCACGTTCTAAACGCAAATGCGAAATCGCTACAGGAACACGATCGCGGGTTTTGCCGGCCTGGGCGTCTTGATTGCTTTGATCTTGACGCCCACGCCATACCACGCACAGACGCAGGCCCAGCCGTATCGGGCCCCGCGGACCAAGGACGGCAAACCGGATTTGAATGGAATCTGGCAGGCCGTGAACTCGGCAAATTGGGACATCGAGGGACACGGCGCAGCGCCAGGTCCACTCTGGCAGCTCGGTGCGGAATTCTCAGTCCCGCCCGGGCTGGGCGTGGTTGAGGCTGGTCCTATTCCTTACAAGCCGGAGGCGCTCCAGAAAAAGCAGGAAAACTTCGCCGATCGGATGAACCGGGATCCGGAAATCAAATGCTATCTGCCGGGCGTGCCGCGCGCCATGTATATGCCGTACCCGTTTCAGATCATCACGAGCCCTCAGCACATCATGATGGCCTTTGAATACGCCGGCGCTGTGCGAACGGTTTACATGAATCATAGCGACGCCCCTGCGGACAGTTGGATGGGATGGTCCAATGGCCACTGGGAGGGGGAAACGCTTGTTGTCGATACGACCGATTTCAACGACCTGAGCTGGTTCGACAGAGCCGGCAATTATCACAGCGACGCCTTACATGTTGTCGAGCGCTTCACAGCGGCGGACAAAGATCACCTGAACTATGAAGCCACCATCGAAGATCCCAAAGTGTTCACGCGCCCCTGGAAGATCAGCATGCCGCTGTACCGCATCGTCGAAAAGAATGCCCAGATACTCGAAGATAAGTGTGTGGAATTTTCCGAGGAGGTCCTCTATGGAAAACTGGCTAAGGTCCCACCCAAATAGGAGGTTCACATGAGCGGAGCGAATGCAAGCCCGATAGGGCGCAGACATCAATTAATGAGCCAACGACTGATCGCGCCGCCGGGCGCGATTCTCGCTCTGATACTCATCGCTGTGTTCCTGATGCCTTCGCCTGCTGCCGGTCAACTAAAGTTGGGGACTAACGCTTTGAATGTCGCCCCAGCCCCTTCAGCCGAAGCCAAGCCATGGGCCGTTGGCAAAACGCCGGACGAGCAGCCAGACCTGCAAGGCTACTGGACCAATAACACCATGACGCCGTTGCAAAGACCCGGCGGCGTTACGAAAGAATCCTACACGAAAGAGGAATTCTTCGACGCGCTGAAGAAGCAGGCTGAGCGTGACGGTGAGGAGGCCACGCCGGGAACGGTTGAGGATGTCCATTACGACCACTCGCAATTCGGGCTGGACAGGACCCAGGGCAAGCTGACGCCAAATCTGCGAACATCAATGATCACCGACCCAACCGACGGAAGAATTCCTCCGATGACGCAAGAGGGAAAAAAACGCGCTGCCGACCTGGCGGCGCAAAAGCGCAAGCAAGGCGCTCAATACGATCAGGCCGAGAATCTCTCGACAACTACGCGCTGTATCTACATGGGCGCGATCCCCATGATTCCTCCTGCCTACAACAACAACTATCAGATCGTCCAGGGCCCGGGATACGTGATGATTCTCGTCGAGGAACTTCATGAAACTCGCGTCATACCGATGGACGGCCGTCCCCACGCGCCGCAAAGCGTCCGGTCATGGCTGGGCGATTCGCGCGGACACTGGGAAGGGAACACGCTGGTTATCGAAACCACGAACTTTAACGACAAAGTTGCCTTCCAGGGAGGCAGCCGGGATCTAAAACTAACCGAACGCCTGACTCGCACCGGCGAAGACACGATGAAGTATGAATTCACGGTTGAGGACCCGCACACGTGGACCCAGCCGTGGAAAGCAGAAATGCCGGTCACCAAGGGCGTGGGGCCCATATTCGAGCACGCCTGTAATGAAGGAAACTACAGCATGTCGAACATGCTCGCAGCCGCTCGCCGTGACGAGAAAAAAGCGGCCGAGGCTGCTGCAAAGAAAGGAAACCAATAATGCGCGCAAAGCTCGTTACATTACTTGGAGCTGGTTTAATGCTGGCCGCACTGCCGTTATGGGCACATCACGCATTTTCGTCGGAATTTGACATCAACAGACCGCTGACGTTAAAGGGCACTTTCACCAAGTGGGAAATGATCAACCCTCACTCCTGGTTCCATATCGACGTGAAAAACCCGGACGGCACGGTCACCGAATGGATGATCGAAGGCGGCAGCCCGAATACATTGATACGCCTCGGCGTTACCAAGTACACCGTCAAAGTCGGAACCGAGTTGACGATTGAAGCCTACCAGGCAAAGGAAGGCACGAACAAGGCAGTCGGCCGCAATTTCGTTCTTCCAGACGGGTCGCGGCTCTTCCTGAGCGAGAGCAGCGCCCTTCCCGAAAATAAGAAATAGCCAAAAGGGTGTTACGCGCATGAAACGGGTGGTGATCGTCAGCGCGCTAGCCGCAGCCGTGCTGCTCATGCCGTCGGCCGCATTCGCGCAGAAACTGGTCTTCGTCGTTCGTCATGCCGAGCGCGCGGATGCGGGCATGCAGGCCCAGACCGATCCGTCGTTGTCCGCTGCAGGTGAGGCGCGCGCGCAAAAACTCGTAGCGATGCTGGCTGAGGCCGGCGTGAAAGACATTTTCGCGACCGAGTTCAAGCGCACCCAGGAGACGGCAAAGCCGCTGGCCGTGAAGACTGGCGTTGCGGTCGAGCAGGTTGGCTCGAAAGACACCGCTCTGCTCATCGCCAAGATCAAGTCGCATCCGAATGACGTCGTGCTCGTCGTCGGTCACTCGAACACGCTGCCTGCGATTCTCAAAGCGCTCGTCGGCGTTGATGTGGCGATTGCGGACAACGAGTACGACAACCTGTTCATCGTCGTGCCTGCAACGGGAACGATGACGCGCATTCGCTACTGATGACCATTCGTCCACGTTGTAACAAGGTTTAAACATAAAAATCACACAGAAGCAGTTACGTTGTAACCGCGTATCGATACGATTCCCCGCAGTTCATTACCGGAGGAGGACGACTTGACCAAGAGACTTGTTTTGGTATGTTTGATCTGTCTGTGCGCAGTCAGCTTCAACAGAAGTGTGACGCCGTCACATGCTCAGGCGCCGGTGTCCTTCAGCAAAGACATCCAGCCGATACTCGAGCAAAACTGTTTGAGCTGTCATGGCCAGTCGATACAGAGTTCCAGGCTCAACTTGAGCACTCTCGACGGCGCGTTGCGCGGTGGCGCGCGCGGCTCCGCCATTGTACCGGGCCGGGCAGAGGATAGCCGGCTCTACCGCATGGTCGCCGGTCTGGATAAGCCGGCGATGCCTCTGAACGGCAATAAACTTACGGACGAGCAGATCGCCGCGATCAAGAACTGGATCGATTCGGGCGCTCACTGGGATACCGGCGCCGTCGCGGCAAAGACTCAGCCCGACCCGGCCACCGCGTTCGCGAATCTGCAAAACGTCCAGCTCCCTGCCAGCGCCCGTGAATACTGGGCCTTCAGGCCGCCTGTACAGGCGCCGGTTCCCGCCGTTGCGCGGCAGTTCTCGAATCCCATCGACCACTTTCTGGAAAAGGCCCGCGAGGAAAAGGATTTGAAGGCGGCGCCCAAGGCCGACCGGCTCACCTTGCTTCGGCGCGCGTATCTGGACTTGATCGGTCTGCCGCCTACGCCTGCAGAAACCGACGCCTTCATGAAAGACACTGCTCCGGGCGCCTGGGAACGCTTGATCGACAAGTTGCTCGCATCGCCGCACTACGGCGAGCGCTGGGGCCGCCACTGGCTGGATGCAGCCCGCTATGCAGACTCGAGCGGCTATGAGAACGACACGGATCAGCCGAACATGTGGCGATATCGCGACTACGTCGTCAAGTCCTTCAATGACGACAAGCCCTACAACACATTTATAAAGGAACAGATCGCCGGCGATGAGATGCCCAACCGGACCGATGACAGCCTGATCGCCACCGGCTTCCTGCGCGCGGGTCCCCGCGTTCGCAATCATGAACACGCCAATCCCGCACGGCGCTACGACTACCTGGACGATGTGCTTGGCGCGGTCGGCAAGGGCGTGCTGGGACTGACCCT
Source organism: Terriglobia bacterium (assembly GCA_036496425.1). Classification (NCBI taxonomy): domain Bacteria; kingdom Pseudomonadati; phylum Acidobacteriota; class Terriglobia; species Terriglobia bacterium. Next base: position 4,803 of record DASXLG010000301.1, read on the forward strand.
GCAATGTGCGCGCTGCCACGATCATAAGTTTGATCCGATCCTGATGAAGGATTATTACGCGATGGAAGCGTCGATCTTCGGTTACGTGGAGGTCGAATATCCGCTGGGACCACGCGAGCAAGCGGATGCCTACATGAGAAAGATCACCGAAATCGAGGAGAAGGGTGCAGATCTAAAGGATGAGATCGACAAAATCGACAAGCCTTACCACGATAAGCTCGCCTTGGAAGAGATCCGCAAGAAGTATCCGCCGGAGGTGGTTCGCGCGGTCGAGAAGCCGGAGAGCGAACGGACGCCCGGCGAGAAGTTAACCGCAATCCAGGTGCTCGACAGGGGCGTTCGCTCGGCCGATGTCGACAAGATCATGACTCCCGAAGACGCGGCGAAGAAGAAAGCGCTGAACGATCAGATCGCCGCTCTTAATGCGGAAAGGCCGAAACCGGTGCCGATGGCATCGATTGTTACCGATGGCGATTGGCGCAGCGTCGGGCTGGGCTACGGCGACCGTAACGATGGCGCTTGTCCGAAATGCGAACAGGAGTATGTCGGGGCCGGGAAATTCCTCGAGTTGGGACCCGGTAAAGCGAACTACAAGGTCCCGCCGTCGTTCTTCCTGATGCGCGGCGATCCGGACAGCAAGGCATATCCAACCAAGCCCGGTTTTCTCACCGTGCTCACGAATGGAAATCCACCTACCGAACTTCCACCCGCTGACGGACGGACATCGGGACGCCGGCTGGCGATGGCGGAATGGCTGATTTCGCCAGACAATCCGCTGCCCGCCAGGGTGATCGTCAATCGGATCTGGGAAAACCATTTTGGAAAAGGAATCGTCCCCACGCTGGACAATTTCGGCAAGATGGGCGAGCAGCCCACCAATCAGGCGCTGCTTGATTGGCTGGCCGTGGAATTCGTGAAGAAGGGCTGGAGCATTAAACAGATGCAGCGGCTCATCATGACTTCGGAAGCCTATCAAATGTCATCGGACTACAGCGACGCCGCCAGCGCGAAGACTGATCCCGAAGACACCTACCTGTGGCGGTACCGCATTCAGAGAATCGACGGAGAGATCATCCGCGACAACATCATGTCCGTTGCCGGCTCTATCGATTTGACGATGGGCGGCCCCGCGGTCTTCCCGCACGTCGATGAATCGTTTATCAAGTCGCTGTTTCGCGGCATCTATAGAAATCAGGACGACGCCCCCAACGTCTGGCGCCGAAGCATCTATATATATGCCAAGCGCACGCTGCCGAATCCTATGCTGCAGGTCTTCGACTTGCCCGATATGAGCCAGTCTTTCGGCGCCCGGTACGTATCGACGGTACCGACGCAGGCGCTGCAGCTGATGAACGATGATTTCGTCCTCAACCAGGCACAACTGTTCGCGGACCGGATCAAAAACGAAGCGGGCGATGACGTCGGCAAGCAGATCGATCTGGCCTACCGGATCGCGCTGACGCGGCCGCCGACAGCCACGGAACTGTCACTGGCGACCGATATGATCGGGTCGGGTTCGCTGGTGGACTTCACGAACGTCATGCTCAATCTGAGCGAATTCGTATACACGAGGTAATCGAAATGAAAAATATCTGGAATCGGCGCGATTTTCTGTTTCAGTCCGGTGGCGGCATCGCGGGGCTGGCCCTCGCTCAAATGCTCCACGATCAAAAACTGCTTGCCGGCCAGCAGACGGCTGCAACCGACATTTGTGCGGCGTCTCCCGTCGGCGTAAACCCCCTTGCGCCCAAGCCTCCGCATTTCAAGGCTCGCGCGAAAGCCGTCATCTCGATCTTCAATACCGGCGGGGTCAGCCAGATGGAGACCTTTGACTACAAGCCTGCGGCGGAAAAATACGCCGGCCAGGTTTTGACCGGCGATGTCCGCGTCCACGACGGCCGGCCGGGTCCGATCATGCCGGGCATTTTCAAATTCAGCAAGTATGGACAATGTGGAAAGGATGTTTCGGAAATCTTTCCGAACATCGGCTCGAAAGTCGACGAGATTGCATTTCTGCACTCGGTCTGGGGAAGGTCCGACGACCATGTGCAATCGACCTACGAGATGCAGACCGGTCAGCTCCGCATGGGTTATCCCAGTATGGGATCCTGGATCACCTACGGCCTCGGGTCGGAAAATGCGAACCTGCCCGGATTCATCGTCCTGCAGGACGCGCGCGGCGGCCCGCTCGGCGCATCAAACAACTGGATGTCGGGCTTCCTGCCTTCAACGTTTCAGGGCACTCCATTCGGAGCCGCCGACAATCCGATTGTCGATTTGAAGCGGCCGGCCGGCGTGACTGCGGAGCAGCAGCGCCTCCGGCTCGACATGCTGGCGAGGTTGAACCAGCTGCACGCCGACCGCTATCCCGGCAGTTCGGAGCTGGCGGGACGGATCTCCTCCTACGAACTCGCATACCGGATGCAGGGCTGCGCGCCGGAAGCCATCGACATCAACCGAGAGTCGGCCGCCACTAAAACACTTTACGGACTGGACGAAAAAATCACCGAACCCTTCGGCAAGCAATGCCTGATGGCCAGGCGTCTGATCGAGCGCGGCGTCCGTTTCGTGCAGCTCTTTTCAGGAGGGTTGGGTGTCCAGAATAAGGATACCTGGGACGCTCACGCCGATATGAAGGAGAACCATTCGCTCCATGCCAAGGAAACCGACCTGCCCATCGCAGGCTTGCTGACAGATCTGAAGGCGCATGGTCTGCTGGATTCCACTCTGGTGCTCTGGCACTCCGAATTCGGCCGGATGCCGCTCTCCGAGAATGGCGTCGGACGCGACCATAACCCGGGCGCGATGACGGTCTGGATGGCAGGTGCAGGAATCAAGGGCGGCCAGTCCATCGGATCGACTGACGAAATCGGCTACAAGGCGGAACATCAGCCGATCTCCTATCATGACGTGCATGCCACGATACTGGCTTTGCTGGGCCTCGAACACAAAAGGCTGACGTATCGATACAATGGCCGCGATATGCGGTTAACCGACGTCTCCGGCGAATTGATTCCGCAGATTGTGGGGTAAGACTTCCACATGGTGTGTGAGCGACCCCCTGCCGCCGCTTCGCGGCGGCTGTTCCCCCTGTATCAGGGGGACAGTGACTGTTGACTGTCCCACTCTCAGAGGGGGACAGCCGCCGTAGGCGGCGAGGGGGTCAGGCACGAGTCATGTTCATTTGGAAGGCCCGTACTTACTCGCCAGGTAATCCACCAGGACGTCGACATCTCGCGCGGATACACCGGCATCCATGCCGTTCATTCTCGTGACGATGTCGAACCACCCTTCCTTCGTCGCCTTTGTAGCGCGGACCAGGCCGGCGTCGTGGCAGGAGGAGCAAATGCCTTCGATGTACCTCCTGGCTATCTTCTCCTCGGGACTATCCGGTTTTGCGGCCGCAGCCGAATTCCCGGGACCGAAGTACTTCGTCAGATACCCGGTTGCAACATCCACTTCTTTCTCGTCCAACGGAGCACCGTATCCCACCATCTTGACGACCAGCTCTTTCCAGGCCGCCTGGCTCTGCTTCAGGCTGAGCACCGGTTTCAGGCTGTGACAGCCGGCGCAGCGCTCTGCGATGAGCTTCTTACCTTCGCCGTCGGGCAACTCCTGCGGCACCGCCATCGCAAGGGTAGCGACCGTAACAACCAGGACCAACCAGATCGCAGTTTTTCCGAACATCCGTCACAGCGTACTTATCAAATGTTTCAGATAAATTAACAACACCTGCCGGCGTCATCACGCACAATTTCTGAGGAGGACACGATATGAAACCCTCCTGGCTTTCGCGCCGGGAGTTTCTTGCTTCGAGCGCGGCGCTGCTCTCCGCTCCTGCGTTCGCCCAGCGGCCGCCGCAGCGCGCAGTGGTGATCATGTGCGATGGCTTCGGTCTCGAATACATGGAGAAGAGCCACATGCCGGCGCTCGCTGCATGGCGCCGCCAGGGGCTTTTCCGCCGCGTCCGGGCCACCATGCCGTCGGTCACCAACACCAACAATGCTTCCATCTGTTGCGGCGTGTGGCCCGATCAGCATGGCATCACCGGCAATTCGTACTTCGACGAACGCTCTGGCCGCGAAGAATATATGGAGAGCGCCGACCTGCTGCTCGCGCCCACGCTCTTTCAGCGAGCCCGGAAGCACGGCGTCAAATCGGCTCTGCTGTCCTCCAAGAAGAAGACAACCACACTGCTGCCGGCCGGCGCCGATCTGGTTCTCACGGCTGAGGAGCCGTCCCAGGAATGGGTGCGGCGGCTCGGCCCCCCGGCGGGAATCTACAGCCGCGAGATCAATTACTGGCTGATGACCGCCGCCATCGATTTGCTCAAAAATCGCCGCGACCTGGGTTGCCTGTATGTGCACACGACCGACTACCCCATGCACACCTGGCCTCCCGAGGCCGTCGAATCCAGGGAGCATCTCGCGCGACTGGATCAACTCTTCGCTGAAGCGGCAGCCGCCGCGCCGGACGCTGCGTTCCTGCTCACCGCCGATCACGGTATGAACCATAAGTCGCGCTGCTGGGATCTGGAGAAGGTTTGCGCGCAGCACGGCGAGCCGATCCGGATCGCTATTTCCGCGGAACGCGATCGATATCTCAAACACCATAGCGGTTACGGCGGGGTGGCATACGTGTATTGCAAGACACCACGTGATATCGACTCCGTAGCCAGGGTCCTGACCGGCATCGACGGCGTCGAAAGCGTGTTGACGCGCAGCGAAGCGGCCAAACGCTTTCATCTGATGGCCTCACGCATTGGAGACCTGATCGTGCTCGGCGATCGCGATACCGTCTTCGGCGAGCTCGATGCGCCTTCCGAGCCGCTTGCGGCGGAGTATCGCACCCACGGCTCGCTGCACGAAATGGATGTGCCGCTGGTGATCTACAACGCGAACGTCCAACTCAAGCCGGAGGAGTTCCAATACAACCGCGACCTGGCCCGCTGGCTGTACGCCGGCTGAGCCGTGCGCATAAAAGAAGGGGCACTGCCAAAACATTCTTCCAACGCCCGCGGCCCTCGGTCTTCAGTCTTCCAACTGATAGGACACCAGATACGTGGCATGGACATTCCCCGCCTTTTCAAGGCGGGGTGACCGAGCGATCAAAGCGTTAGAACGCGAGGGCGGGGCGGTTATCATGGAACCGCGCAGCGATCCTTATTGGGTTGATGGAAGTTACTAACCGCCCCGTCTGCGCTAAGGAACGGGACCATTTCATTAGTGGCGCAGCCACCCCGCCTTGGAAAGGCGGGGAATGTCCATCTGACCGATTTTTTATGCTAAGCCCATCATTAATTTCTCTGAAATATCGCGCAAATATGGAAGAATTTAGCGAGTAAATCGTTGAAATTATGAAAGAAAGACCAAGCTTACTTGTTGCTTTAGTGACCCTGTGCGTGGCGCTGAGCGGCGTCACGTTGATGGCGGCGCAAGCTGGTCCGGAGCAGGGACCCTGGGGCGTCGTCCAGAACTACTGCCTGGGTTGCCATAACAGCAAGGCCAAGGTCGGCGGTCTGGCCCTGGATTCGCTGTCGCCCGAACGGGTTCCTCAGGATGCGAAGACGTGGGAAGCCGTGATACGCAAGCTTCGTGGCGGTCTCATGCCTCCGCCCGGCGCGAAGCATCCGGACGGCCAGTCTGTCGTGGAGCTGATCTCGTGGCTCGAGAAAAAGATCGATGCCGGGGCTACCGATCCTCAGCCTGGCCGTGTCACCATGCGCCGCTTGAATCGCAGAGAGTATGCGTACGTCATACGCGACTTGCTTGGCATCACGATTGAAGCGGATAAATTGCTGCCGCTCGACGACCGCAAAGGCAACTTCGACAACAATGCCGCCGGCTTGCAGGTCTCGGCGGCTTTCGTCGACCAGTATGTCGCTGCCGCCCGCGACATAGCGCGTCAGGCCATGGGCGACGCAGAGACCCCTCCCGTAACGACCACCTACGGCGACATTGCGGACATGGTGATTTCACTGTCTCCCAAGGGCGCTCCCGGCACCGGCAAGCAGCAGCATCATATTGAAGGGATGCCCATAGGGACGCGCGGCGGCCTCAGCGTCAAACATACTTTCCCGGTCGACGGCGACTACGAACTCTCTATCGGCGACATGGCGCTCGCGCGGGAAGTGCCGAGGATGGAGTTCGAAAACACCGTGGTCGCCCTGCTGGACGGCAAGGAAATCTACCGCACCAATATCGGCGGCGAACCCGACCATAAGGCGATCGACCAGCGTCTCGATCCGGCGGTCGAAGAAATCAATAGCCGGTTAAAGAAAATCAAATTCAAAGCCACTGCCGGCCAGCATGAAGTGACGGTGACCTTTGTACATCGCAGCTTCGCGGAAAGCGACGAGCGCATTCGCACCGCTGCGCTCGAGGGCGGCCAGGAACGTATCCAGGCTGTGCATGCGTTTCAGATCAAGGGGCCTCTCACCGTTACGGGCATGAGCGACTCCGCCAGCCGGAAGAACATCCTGATCTGTAAACCTCAACCTAAAGCCGACGAGGCCGTCTGCGCGCGCAAAATCGTCAGCAATTTTGCGCGGCGGGCCTTCCGCCGTCCGGTGACCGACGAAGATGTCAGCCCGCTGATGGCCTTCTATAAGTCGGGGTATGCGCAGGGAGGTTTCGAACGCGGCATACGCGATGCAGTCACGGCGATTCTGGCGAGCCCTCATTTTCTCTATCGGGCGGAATCGGGAAACGCCGTCGGGACGCACGCCGTGAGCGATCTGGAGCTGGCTTCGCGTCTTTCTTTTTTCCTGTGGAGCAGCATGCCGGATGAGGAACTCCTCGATCTGGCCACCCGGTCGCGTCTCAGCCAACCCGACGTGCTGGCGAAGCAGGTGCGGCGCCTGCTTGCGGACCCGCGAGCGAAGTCGCTGGTCGATGATTTCGCCTTCGAATGGCTCAACGTGGCCAAACTGGACGAGATCAGTCCGGACAATCGCCTGTTCCCCCAGGCGAGCGGCCTGCTCGATCCCCGGGCGATGTTCAAGGAAGAGCTGCGATTATTTATCGAGAGCGTGCTGCTCGAGAATCGCAGCGTCATGGACCTGATGACGGCCAATTACACTTTCCTGAACGAGCGTCTCGCCGAGCACTATGGAATTGAAAACGTCAAGGGCGATCACTTCCGCCGCGTGACCCTCGAGGACGACGCGCGCAACGGCCTGTTGGGTAAAGGGGCCATCCTGATGTTGACCGCGTATCCGAATCGCACATCGCCGGTATTGCGTGGCGCCTGGATCCTGGAACGTATTCTGGGTTCGCCGCCGGCCCCGCCGCCTCCGAATGTTCCGACGCTGACGGAGAACCGGCCGGGACAAAAAGCGCAGACCGTGCGCGAGCGCATGGAGGCGCACCGGTCGAAGCCGGGCTGTTTCGGATGTCACGGCGTCATGGATCCGCTCGGGATCGCGCTGGAAAACTTCAGCGCGGTGGCTCAGTATCGCACTCATGACCAGGAAACGCTGACGGCGATCGACTCTTCCGGAACGCTTCCGGATGGCACCGCCATCAAGGGACCCGGAGACCTGCGGCGGGCGCTGGTGGCGCGGCCCGAGCGGTTCGTTCAGGCGTTTACGGAGAATCTGCTGACCTATGCGCTGGGCCGCAGTCTGGACTATAGCGACATGCCCGCCGTGCGCAGCATCGTGCGCGGCGCGGCGAAGGACGATTACCGGTTTGACTCGATCGTACTCGGGATCATTTCAAGCGATGCTTTCCGGAAACGGGAGAGTGCGGGGTTGGTGGCGAAGAATTGAAGAGTCGCTCACACACCCTGTTGAAATCAAGACCTGGAGGAACGGATCCATGTTTCTGACTCGAAAACATTTGTCTCGCCGCACACTGCTGAAAGGCGCCGGCGCCTCGATCGCCTTGCCGCTACTGGACGCAATGATCCCGGCCGGCACGGCCCTGGCGCAGACCGCCGCGGTTCCTCAGACGCGGCTGGGCTTCGTCTACTTTCCGCATGGCGCGCTGCAAGACGAATGGCAGCCCAGGAAGGTCGGCCAGGGTTTCGAGTTTCCCTATATCGTGAAACCGCTCGAACCGCTGAGTGCCTATCTGACGGTGATCAGCGGTCTGCGCAACAAAGCCGGTGAAGGCGGCACGCCGCACGGCTACACCGAAGAAACCTGGTTATCCTGCGTGCTGCCGCGGAATCGCAATGCCGCCAGCGGCCGCGGAACAACGGTCGATCAGATCGCCGCGCGGCGTCTGGGCAAAAACACCACCTTGCCGTCGCTGGAGCTTTGCGGCGAGCCGGGAGGCAACATCTCGTACAAAACGCCCACTCAGCCGCTGCCCATGGAGACCAATCCGCGCAAGGTTTTCTACACCATGTTCGGACAGGGCGATAACGAACGGCAACGCACCGCCATCCTGAAAACGACGGACAGCCTGCTGGACTATGTGAAGGAGTCTACCGCCAGCCTGAACCGCAAGCTCGACGCGGCGGACCGCGCCCGCGTCACCGATTACCTGGACTCGGTACGCGAGGTCGAGACCCGCGTGCAGAAGCTCGAGGCCAGCATGGCGACTTTGACTGGTCTGCCGGACGCGCCGCTGGGCGCGCCGGAAGACTTCGGCGAGCAGCTCGACATTCAGTTCGAAATGTTCGCGCTGGCCTGGCAGACGAATCGGACCAACGTGGCATCGCTGCGGATGGTCAAGGAAGCCAGCATGCGGGTCTACAAGAACCTGGGTATCAGCGAAGCTTTCCATCCCACCTCCCACTGGGGCGGATTTCCCGAGCGAATTGCCAACCTGCGGCTGATCCAGAATTATCACACCGCCGTTTTTGCAAAGTTTGCCGAGCGCCTCCGGAATATGCCCGATGGCGACGGTTCGGTGCTCGACCACTCGATCATTCTGTTCGGAAGCAATATGGCCAATAGCGACGCCCACGACGCCGATCCGCTTCCACAGATGCTTGTCGGCCGTGGCGGCGTCAAGGGCGGCCAGCACCTGCACTATCCGCAGGACACGCCGCATTCGAATCTGCTGGTCACCATCCTCGACCGCGCGGGAGTGCCTGCAGAGGACTTCAAGGGCTTCGCCGACAGCACCGGGCCGTTCTCGGAGGTGTAGATGAAGAGAACGCCAATCATTTTGTGCCTTTTGTGCTTTTTGTGGCTGATCCCCTCGTTCGCACAGCAGAAGACCGCCGACGGCAGCACGCCACTGCTTTATGCGGTCTACGACGAAAACACCGCTGAAGTGCGGCGGCTGCTCAAAGCCGGCGCGGACGTGTCCCAGGCGAACAGTTATGGTGCGAGCCCGATGGGACTTGCAGCCGAAGCCGGTAATGTGGACATCATCAAGCTGCTGCTGGATGCCGGCGCCGATGCCGATTCGCCCAATCCTGACGGCCAGACCGCGCTGCTCGCCGTTGCCAGAACCGGGAACGTGGCTGCAGCGGAGTTGCTGGTCAAGCACGGCGCCAAAGTCGATGCCAAAGAGAAATGGGGAGGACAGACCGCGCTGATGTGGGCGTCGGCGCGCCGCCATCCGGAGATGATGCAGTTCCTGATCTCCAAAGGCGCCGACATCAATGCCCAGTCGATCGATCGCGACTATCAGCGCCATGTGACGGCCGAGGGCCGTCCCAAGAACCTGGACTCCGGCGGATTCACGCCTCTGCTCTATGCCGCGCGCGAGAACTGCCTTGCCTGCGTGAGAGTCCTCGTCGATCACAAAGCGGACATCAACCTCCCGGATCCCGATGGCGTTTCGCCGCTGCTGCTGGCGATCATGAATGCAAACTGGGACCTGGCGAAGCAGCTGATCGAAGCCGGCGCCAATATCGATCAATGGGATATGTTCGGAGAGTCGCCTCTGTTCACGGCGATCGGGAACCACAGTCAGGTGTCCGGAGGACACGGCTCGATCGATCCTTTGAATGAGACCACCGGCATCGCCATCGTCAAAATGTTGCTCGACCACGGCGCGAATCCCAACATGCAGCTTTTCTTCAAGCCGGCGAATGTCAGAGGTGCGACCAATGTCCGCGGGACGACGCCGCTGATCCGTGCGGCGAACAACGCCGACCTCGAGGTCGTCAAACTGCTGCTGGCGCACGGCGCGGATGCCAGCCTGATCACGGCCGACCGCCAGACCGCAATCATGGCAACGCTGGCAGGCCGAGCGCCGGAGAAACAGGCCCTTGAGATCATCAATGTGCTTCACGATGCCGGCGCCGACGTCAATGTCGTCGCCCTGATCAACCATCGCGAGGATAGCCGGGGCGGCTCGGCTCTGCACTACGCCGTCCGCAAACGCTACAAAGAAGTCATCAAGAAGCTCGCCGAGTGGGGCATCGACATGAATGCCAAAGACCAGGACGGGCTCACCGCGCTCGACTATGCGCAGTCCCGCGGTTTTATGGCTTTCATGGCCCTCCAGACTCCACAATACAAGGAAGAGGCGGCGCTCCTGCGCCAGCTTGGCGCGACGGTTGAACTCAAACGAAACCCCGACTGGCCGGTCCTGGGTCCGCCCCAAGGCATCGACCTCGACCTCTGGCCCGTAGGAGAACCGGCAGTACATGACCCCGTCTATACGCACGTACCCGTCAGTAACTAAGACTCGACTGTCGCGGCGCTGTTTTGTAAACACAGGCCTGCTTGCCACTGTAGGCGCAGTCTGTGACCGCGCGTTCCCGCGAGCTTTCGCCGCCACGCTGCAGGTGGGCCCGCAAATTTCCGTCACAGACCTCGGCGGCCTCTTCCTCTTCCAGGGCGCCGGTTGCAACGTCGTCGCGATGCACGGTGAAGACGGCGCCCTGATGATCGATGGGGGACTCGCAGCCAATGCGGATGCGTTGCTGAAATCCGTGAAGGAACGAACCGGCAACAGCCGCATAAACACACTCATCAACACGCACTGGCATCCGGCGCAGACCGGAGCGAACGAAGCCGTCGGCCGCGACGGCGGCGTCATCATCGCCCAGGAAAAGACGGCGATGTACTTGAGCAACACGGTAATGACTTCCGTGGCGTTCGAGGGAAGGTTGGCGCCACTACCCAAAGTGGCGCGGCCGACCAAGACCATCCGCCAGGACCTTTCGCTCCAGTTTGCCGGGCAGCAGGTCGACTGCGCCTACCTGCCTTCGGCACATACGGATGGAGACCTTTATATACACTTCCCGGAAAAGAACCTGCTGGTCGCCGGCGGCGTGGCCTCCGGGGAGCGATGGCCCCTTCTGGATTACCGCAACGGCGCCTGGTTCGGCGGACGGGTGCGCGCCTTCGAAAGGCTTGCGAAACTGGTTCGTCCTGACACCCGCGTGATACCAGCCGAGGGACGACTGATTACAGGCGCCGACATCGCGCGTGTGAACGATATTTATCAGAAACTGAATATCGAAATGTTCGCCTACATGAACATGGGACTCGGCCCCGAGGACGTCGCGGCGCGAAACCCGCTCAAACAATACCAGGCGGAATTCGGCGACGCTTCCGCGTTCCTTTACGGCGCCTACCGCAGCATGCTCATTGCCTACGTGCCCGACTGATTGGCGAAGATCCCTTCAGGCGTCTTCACAGCCAATACTGCCATTGATGGAACCCGATCACATACGCGGCGAGGCAGGCGTTGGTAACGCTGTGCGCGATGATGCAGTCCGTCAGGTTGCGGCTTCGGACAATCCACCAATTGTAGGCGAGGCCGGCTGCAAGCCCGACGTCCCAGAAAGCACCGTGTTCGGAGGCGAAAAGCAGCGCCGTTACAATGAAGGCGAAGGGCCTGAAGGTTCCTATAGGTACTTTCTGGAAGTCTCCGTCGATGATGTAACGCATCAGCCAGCCGCGCCAGAACAGCTCTTCGATAATCGGCACAACGACGATGGAACCGAAGACGCGAAGGCTCAAGAACCACCAGTCCGCGTAAAAATTCTGTGGCTGGGAACTTTCCGCCCTCCCCATCAGGCTGTTCTGGAAGAGCCAGTGACTCCTGTATCCAACCCAGACCAGATCCGGCATTATCCAGATCGCGAATACTCCAACTCCGAGCACGATGCTCGACAGCGGCAGGTTTGGCCGCCACGAGCCTTTTTTTCTCCACAGAACCAGGATTGCCGCGGAAACAACACAAATCCGTATCGAGTACTCCAGCTTTGCATCCGCGTGGAGCGGAATTCGCAGCCCGAGAAAAATAAGGTACAGGGCGAAGGGAAGAACGAAGGCAACTACGGAATCATTCTGCATGGCAATATTCGTCCCGCATCGTCGTCTTATAACAGGTTGCCGTTCGCATCGAAATAGCGAATATCGCATTCTGCGAGGGTTACTGTCCCCACTCCCCGCCTTTCCAAGGCGGGGTGGCTGCGCCATTAATAAAATGGTCCCATTCCTTAACGGCGCAGACGGGGCGGTTAGTAACTTCAAGCAAAATAGGGTGCGCTTCGCGGTTCGTTGACAACCGCCCCGCCCGAGGGGTCTAACGTTTGATCGCTCGGGCACCCCACCTTGGAAAGGCGGGGAATGTACAAGGAGTTGAAACGACACCGCCCCCGCACACCATGCCTCTCCGTCATGGAAGTAATTCGCGGCAAATGCCAATATTGGTGTGTGGATCTTCCGGTGAAGCCGCCGATCGCTCCGATGCTTGCCAAACGTGCGGACGAATTGCCGTCTGCGGGCAACTGGATCTTTGAGCCGAAGTGGGATGGTTTCCGCGCGCTGATCTTTCGCGACGGTGACGAGATCCTGATTCAGAGCAGAGATGAAAAATCACTGAATCGATATTTCCCGGAGCTGCTGGAGCCGATCCGCTCACAATTCCCACTCCGATGCGTGCTCGACGGCGAAATCGTTATCGCCAGGGACGGCGCTCTGGAGTTCGAGTCGCTTCAGCTCCGGATTCATCCCGCCGCGTCACGCGTGAACTTGCTGGCGCGGGAGACTCCGGCATCGATCGTTTTATT
>DASXLG010000302.1 GCA_036496425.1 Terriglobia bacterium
AAGACTAATTTCAACCCGGTGCAATGGTCTGAGGATGGTTCTTCGCTATACGGCTATCATGTCGGAGAGTTTCCGACCAAGGCGTATGCACTGAATCTGGCAACGGGCCAGGAAACTCCACTTCAGGAGCTCAAACCGGGATCTCCCGCCGGCGTTGTCATGGTCGCGCCCGTTGTCGTCAGCCGCGACGGCAAGAGTTTCGCCTACAGCTACAATCAGACTCTTTCGGTCCTGTACCTCATTTCCGGATTGCACTAAAATCTGGCGTGCAAATAGGTCTGGAAAGCGCAGCAAAGATTCCTGTTACGATGTCATCCTGAAGGGCGGCAAAAGCCGCCCTGAGGGACCATACGTCGGCCGGAAGCCCTCGATGTCGTGGATGGGAATGTCTAAGAGGTGACTAGTCCAGCGATCCCGCAAAATCCGCCGCCACATAATGGAAGAAAATCGATGTGGACGTTTGACCCTCCCCCAGTTTCGAACGGTAATGCGGCAAGCGGGTTCCGCGATAGGCCAAGCCGTCTCCCAAAGCCTGATACACGGTAACCTTTCCCTTTGGAGTATCCAAAGAGATCGGCCACGGTGTGGCAAGCGCGGGCTCCGGCGAGAAGTCCAGGCACAAGGTAATGCTGAACTCGCATTGCTCCCGGTCGACGTGCTTCTTCAGTTCCGCGCCGCTCGTATAAGAGGCCATATACACATAAGACGCCTTGACCGGCTCCCCAGCTACGGCACTGAATGGGATAGCAATGTGCCGGTGAAAGAAGCGCGCGACCGGATCATTGTAGGCAACGTAGCGGCGTGGACTCTGGCCATCCCCGAGCGGAATCGCCCCAGTCCGGATCCGATAGCGATAGTAGCGACGCAGAGCCGCAATGTGAAACGGGTGGATCAGGTCGTGAAGCGGGGCGTATCCCTTCTTTCGGAATAACTCCGCCGCCTTTCCCAGCGCCTCTTCCCGATCAACACCTTGTCGGGCGATCGAATCCGCGGAAACCAGAATTCCGGCGCTCTCCAGAATGAATCTCGCGGACGCAGGCACCGAATCTGGAATCGGCTCGTCGATTCGCAGTTCCCTAACCATGGACTCCAGTTTCGGTCCCAACCAGAACGGAACCAAAGAACGGGTATTCGCGTCGCGCAGCCACGCGATGGTTCCTTGTAATGCGAACGCCGGTAACAGTTCGTTCTGCGATGCAAGCTCCTCCGGCAATTCCTCTCCTACATAAAGCCTGCAATCCGGATTCAAAAAGAGATCGCAGTCGGCCTGCGCCGAGGTTGCCGCCCTCGCCGGTCGCGGCACGAGATGCAAGGGCAACTCGTCGAGCAGGCAATAGAAGCGGTCCGGAGGGAGTGTCGCGGAGTACGTCTGCGACACTCCTCCCATAAGTCCCGCCATCCATTCGAGCCAAGCCGAGTTGTTTATCGACGAAGCCATCCGTTTAGGGTGAAGCGGCTGTCGGCGAAGAGTTGAGACGGACACTTCACCGAAGTGATTTCATGCAGCTGTTCGCACGGGAAAAAGACGAT
>DASXLG010000303.1 GCA_036496425.1 Terriglobia bacterium
CGAAACCTCCTCGGCCGACTTCCGCTTTCCCGAAGGCGCCCTCGTTCTGGACAACAACATCTTCGATCAATATCTGATCATGATGTACCGCGTCCAGGCCGGTGAAAGTTCTTTTCCTGTTTTCGTTCCTCAGGACCGCAGTGTCGGGCGCGCCACGGTTCACATGACCGCTCCCCATACCTACGACCTGGAAGTCGGAGACGTCAAAATGGAAGCGACGGTCGACGACAACGGAACCCTGACAAAACTTTCCGTACCTGCCGCGAATGTCGTCGTGCAGCGGTAATTATAAAAATAGGTTAGACTGGCACTTTTATGGATGAAGTATCGGTATTCACGGCCTTCGTCGCCGGCTTGGTTTCTTTTCTGTCACCTTGCGTTCTGCCGCTGGTGCCGGGATATATTTCCATCATTTCCGGCTCTTCCCTCGAACAGCTGAAGGCTCAGGAGAAGGACGCATCGCTGTTCAGGACCGTCCTGATGAATTCCATCCTTTTTATCGTGGGGTTCTCGATCACCTTCATCCTCCTCGGCGCTTCGGCAACCTGGATCGGACAGGTCCTCGTGTCGCGGATGCGGCTGCTGGGACAGCTTG
Source organism: Terriglobia bacterium (assembly GCA_036496425.1). Lineage (NCBI taxonomy): Bacteria > Pseudomonadati > Acidobacteriota > Terriglobia > Terriglobia bacterium. The sequence goes on from DASXLG010000303.1 coordinate 596, forward strand.
CCGGGCTGGTTCTGATCGTCTTCGGTATTCATCTCACCGGTCTGATCAAAATCAATGCTCTATATAAGGACAAGCGTTTCCATAACGTCCAGAAGCCGCGCGGCATGCTCGGAGCGCTGGTTCTCGGGCTGGCTTTTGCGTTTGGCTGGACGCCCTGTATCGGTCCGATCCTGGCGGGCATTCTGACGATTGCGAGCACGAAGCAGACGGTCACCGAAGGCATGTTTCTTCTGGCCGTTTATTCGGCGGGGCTCGGTATCCCGTTCCTTCTGACCAGCCTCGCGTTGAATCAATTCCTGGCCTTCTACGGCCGCTTCAAGAAGCACTTCCACACGGTGGAAGTCGTCAGCGGCGCGCTTGTCATTGCGGTGGGTGTGCTGATTCTGACTGGCAGTTTGTCCCGTTTGGCGACCTACTTCACATTTCTGAACCGTTTCGCGCTGTAAATCAGCGTTTTTAGCCGCAGGGTACTTTAGGCCCTTTAAATTGGCAATATGGTTACTTTCCCTCAGCTTCCTGATAGCAAACCTCGAATAAGCGATTCCCATTAAACACTGCCCATTGCCCCAATTCTTCACCTCGCCCCTGATCGATAGCGGCTAGGTGACAGAGAAATTGCCGGAAGCGGGTTATAGGGGGATTGGGGCAATGAGTAGTGTTTAATGGGAATCGGTTATTCGAGGTTTGTTATCAGGCAGAAGGTCGCGTCTAGCCGCGGATGGCTACCAACCCATTGTCCCCATCCACCAGAACGCGGGCGCCATCCGGAATGCGGGCGGTCACTTCGTTGATGCCCACCACTGCCGGGACGCTGAACTCGCGCGCGATGATGGCGGCATGCGAAAGAATTCCTCCGCGCGCGGTGACGAGAGCGCCGACCGCAGGCAGGATGACGTTGTAGGCCGGAGAAGTGGTTTGCGCGACAAGGACGTCCCCCACGGCGACCTTCGCGAGATCCGAGGGATCCCGCACAATCCTCGCGCGGCCTTCATAGGAGCCGGGACTGGCGGCGAGTCCTTGAAGCGTGAGATTCGATGCCGGTTGGATCGGATAGGTCTCCTGTCCTTCCATCTCGGCCAGGTAGAACATAATCGCAGAGCTGATCCGCGAGCACGCTTCGCCGAGAACCTCCGGGCCGGGCCGTAACGGCTTTTCGCCGAAGGTGGGAGGCGGTTCTTCGTCCGCCCATGCCCGCCATTGATCGGCGCGCGCGGAAATCTCTTCGGCGCAGGGAGCGGGGCCTCCCGACAGCAGCGCGTCCAACTCCGCCGGAGTGGTTTGAAACACGTCGGCCTGGGCTTTCAGAGCGCCGCGCGAAAACAGCCGGCCGGCGGCGGCAAGAACGGATCGCCTCATCAGGCCGAGCGGCCAGAGATACGTTGTCCGCACATCTTCATCGTGCAGGCCGTACGCCATCCTGGCCTCGGCGAGTCCGCTTTCGAATTCCGGGACTTCGCTCACGGGCAGGCGCCCGCGAAGTCTCGCTGCCGCGGCCTGAAAGACTTCGGCGTGAGGTTGTCTTGCTGCGGCGCGATCGAGACGCGATGTAATCAACGACAGCGTACAGCCCGGAAGCTCGCGCAGTGTGGCATCGACGATATCGAAACCGGTGATGATGCGGTCTCCGTATTCGTGCAGATACGCGTCGAGGTTCTTCCGGATTTCCGGCGACATCCGGCGGAGCTGTTCGAGCCGGATGTCGGGATGGATGGACTCATCGCAAACAAACTCTGCCGTTCCAGGAAGCGAGCGGATGTTTTCGGCGATTTCGTCGACCATGTGAAGGCAATCGGCCAGGCTCGGCCGGCAACTCTGAAGCACGGCGACGATGTCGGAGATCGAAGCCCCGGTAAGGTCGTGTGTGCGCCGGACCCAATCCCCGACCGGCACCATACTCGCCGGCTGTTGAATGAAGTGCTGGATCGTGCCTTCGGCCAGAAGGTTTCGCAGCGCGGCAAGGTTGTCCTGTAGATCGGTCAGGCTCATCCGCTGCGGATCGCGGCGTGCGAATGTGAGAAGGCGTCGGCGCAGGTTGTCCTTCACCTCCGGCCATTCCGCGCAGTCGCGGCGCCACAGTTTTTCCCGCCATACTTTTTCGGCGGTCTCCCGGCGTTCGGCCAGTTTCTCCGGCGTTTCGACGAATTGCGCCCGGAAGTACCGGCGGCCTCGCACGCGGGCGATATCGAAATATTCGACGGCGCAGCCGTAACGTTCAAAGGCGCGTTGAGTTCCCTGCAGGAACGCGGGGGTGACCAGTTCCCAGAGATGGCGCGACATCGGCACCGGATAGCGCGATTCGCGCCGCTCCCAGTATCCCGGTTCGATGCTGGCTTCCTGCCATTCCCTGGTCATTTTCAACTTCCCTGTTCGCCGCCGTTTTGCGCTCCGCGCGCGAGGACACGGATCGCCCACGCGACACGGTCCGCGGCGCCGTCGATATCCAGACCAAGATAGTCTTTGAAGGCGCGCACGCAACCGTACGACGTCAACACGAACACGATGTCCCGCAGCCATGCCTGTTCTTCGGCGTTGAGCTTTGCCGCCGCCGGACGCAGCGCCGCTTCGAAATATTTGGCGCGCTCATCGAGTTGCGGCCTTCGGATGTCGTATCCGATCCGGGTTCTCAGTGCCGCTGCGATTGTCGGTTCGATCGATTCTCTGCGGCGGAACAGCGTGGGAATCATTTCGGCCAGTTCCTCAGGCGAATTCGAGCGCGGGAACTCCGAGAAACTGAAGCCGCCTTTCGCATGCGCATAGTCGTCGAGCGCGGCGAAAAGATCGCGTTTGGTCGGGAAGTACCGGTATACCGAGGGGATCGAAACCTTCGCCTCTTTGGCAACGAGGGGAATGGACAGCTCGGCAATGCCGTCGCGCGCGAGAACCTGCACCAGCGCGTCGAGGATACGCTCGCGAGTTTGAATCGTGCGTTCGTCCCGCATCGGACTTCGGTAGATTCGGCGCTTAACTTTGGGGGTTGGCTTGGGGTTCATAGATGGCGCGTATTCTATTACAGCTTATTGCACCATTGCATCATTCGAGGTTTCTGCATTTCAAATTTAGAAATGCAAAAACCTCGAATGATGCAATGGTGCAATAAATCTAATTCTTTCTATATTCCTTCCGCGCCACTTCCACGTAAGGAACCGGGCTCACAGTCGCCCGGATTTCCGTCTGCACATGCCGTTCGACCGTCGGTTTCGGGCTGCCGCCGCCTTCTTCGCCCCAGACGAACGTTACTTCCGTGCCGGGTTCGGCGTACGCCGCGTCGAGAATCGCCAGCGTCAGCATTTTGCCTTCATTGGAGCTGTAGCCGCACCAGGTGGAGATGCCGATCGTCTTACCGTCGTGCGTGACTTTGTCGTAGGGCAGCATCGCGTAGACGGCGGATGGGAAATCGACGTACTTGGCTCGTCCCGCCTTCTGGAACATGGTGCCGATCAGCCGCGTGACATCCTCATCATTAAGCGCGAGCGTCACCTTCTTGCGGTGATTCCGGCCGGCGATCTTCTCGAGCGCTTCGCGGCCGATAAAGTCGTGGTCGAATTTCACGATGTGGCCATAGCCGAGATCCCAGGGTGTCAGGTAATAATCCTCGATATTGTCGGAGTAAAAGCTGCCGCCAACAGAAGCCCGCGCTTCGTAACCATCTGCCGGCAACCATTCACGATAGGCTTTCATCCTGTCGCCGGAGTAAACGGCCGGCATCGGCGAGGGAACCCATCCCGATTCCAGCGTATTCGACGAATAGGCGCGAGCGCCCACGCGCCGCAGCCCGAACTCCTGTCCCGCTTCGACAATTGTCGAAAGGACGGCATCGCCATCCTGCGCCGGTCCATAAAGTTCAAAGCCGGGCTGGCCTGCCATTCCATGCCGTAACCCGTGCACCTGCCGGCCGGCAATGGTGAAAAGACAGCCGTCGAAGAATTTTATTGGCGGCGCCGGTTTGCCGGTGATTTTCTCGATGACCTTGATGGCGTTGGGTCCCTGGAGTTGGTATCGGTATGTTTTACGGCCGATCGGATCGGGCCGCGCGGCCGATCGTTCGTCGCGTTCGAGGCGAACGCCGTAGCCGCCGGTCTGGGCGTGGTAGGTCACCCAGTTGTGGACCGAAGGCCGGCCGACGATATTAAAGAGGTTGTCCCCGAGTCTGAATAGAATCACGTCGCCGATGACGTAGCCGTCATAGTTGCAGACGACGAACTGCTTGCCCTGATGGAGGTTGAAGGTCTTAAAGCTGTTGATGCCGAGATCCGAGAGCAGCTGCAGCGCTTTTGGCCCCTCAATGTACATGTCCGTCATGTGATACGACTGGTTGAAAAGCACGCAGGTCTGCTGCCACGCCTGCTGCTCATCCCGCCAGTTGGTGTATTCCGGCGGTACGACGGGATAGACATTGGGCCCCGTCTGCGAATTCCGCAGCAGCTGAACCGGCCCCCCCACGCTCTTTAGCAGATTCTCTAAGCTTTTATGCGCCATGACAAAACCGCTCCCTTATATATATTGCTGCAACGCCGGTCTACGAAATGTGTGAATGAATTGAACACCACAATTTCAACATGGTGTGTGAGCGATTCATTCACATCCTTGTAGACCGAGCCCAATCGGATTCCTCTCCCGAGAACCGGGGATTATACCAGCCATTCTCGTAGCCATTCGCAAGATGACCTTTATATTCAATTAATGTGCTTCCAAACGGAGGCGGTGATAGAGTCCCGGCCATTGATCAGGTGGAGGAACCGACAGAATGAAAAAAATGTTGATTGCAGTCACGATGCTGCTGCTTCTCGCATCCACGTCAGCGTTTGCTCAAGTCACGGCAAGCTTGAGCGGAACAGTGGCGGACGCGAGTGGTGCGTTGATCCCCGGAGTCGAGGTCACCGCAAAGAACATAAAAACGGGAATCATGGCTACCAGTGTAACGAACGAAACCGGCAACTATGTAATTCTCGCCTTGCAGCCGGGTACCTACACATTAACGGCTGCGCTGGCCGGGTTCAAGACAGCGGCATACAACAGCCTGGAACTCGGTGAAGGACAGGCGGTCCGCGAGAACTTCAAGCTTGAGGTCGGCGCTGCCGCAGGCACAACGGTTGATGTCAGCGTTGCTGCGGACACGCTTATTGCAACCACATCCGCTTCCGTTGGAAACGTGATTTCTGAAAAAGATACACTCAATCTGCCCCTCGCCAGCCGTGATGTGCTCGACTTTATCGCAACAACGGCGGGCGTGGTGACGCAACTCAATGCCTTTGGCGCTCCGACGCCGCAATTCGGTGGACAGTCGATCGGTGCCGTGAACACGACACGCGACGGCATCACCACGAATGACGGCCGCTACAACTCGTCGAATGGAGCATATTCCGCGATCTTTACGAGCCCGGACATGATCGAGGAAATCCGGGTCACTCAGAACAATGTCGATCCGACGGTAGGACGAGGCTCGGCCCAGGTTCAGATGCGCACGCGATCTGGAACCAACGATTTCCACGGCGCTGGGTTTTATACCAACAACAATTCGGTGATGAACGCTCAAACGTACTTCCAGAACCTGCAGCACGCCGCCAAGAACTTTGCAAACCGCAATCAGTTCGGCGCCCGCCTCGGTGGTCCGATCATTAAGAACAAGGCGTTCTTCTTCATCTTGACGGACGATCAGCGCTATCTGGGCAAGTTAACTGTGAACACGGTGGTTCTGACCCCTACGGCACGGCAGGGCATTTTCCGCTACATCAATAATGGTGGTCGCAACGGCAACGCGGCTTCCACGACGCCCTCGGTCGATACGAACGGCAACCCTCTGAACCCTGCGGCTGTGAGCCAGTTCAATGTATTCAACGATATTAAGGACCCCCTCCGTACCGGCATCGATCCGACGTTCATCGGGTCGTATTATCTGCCGAGCACCCCTTTGCCCAACAACTACCAGGTCGGCGATGGCTTGAACACCGGAGGATTCCAGTGGCTCCAGCCTCAAAATGGTTCCGATGGCGCCACCGGGCAGAGCCCGAACACCAACCGGAATCACCTGACGTTGCGGTTCGATTACCAGTTGAACAACAAGAACAAGGTTTCGTTCACGATGACCCGGGAAAAGAACTGGGGCGTCACCGGACAGACCGGCCTGGCGGATGTTCCGGCCGGCGCTTTCGGCCAGATCTACCGGACGCCGTATTTCTATACGG
>DASXLG010000304.1 GCA_036496425.1 Terriglobia bacterium
TGCGCCCCCATCTGCGTCATCCGCGTCATCTGCGGCTAAACACTCTCCCAACGCCTGGCGAGTCTTCGGGCAATGCCGACAAAGACCCCGGCCAGCACGGTGAGCATCGCGACCTGAGGGACCAGGGAACTCAGCGACTGGGCGACCGTGGAGTGAATATCGTTATACCAGAACACCTTGAGGAAGCCGTCCAGCGCCCAGCCGTTGAACGTAAACAGCGCGGCGGTGTCCATGAATTTCGGCATGATGAAACGCGGGACCATGCTTCCTCCTATCGCCGACATCACCAGGATCACGACTCGCGAAATTCCGTTGAGCTGCGCGCGGCTGGTGCAAGCCGTCGCGAGAACGAGGCCGAACCCCGCAGCAGCAGCGGCGGTGACAAGCACCATTGCCGCTACTCCGGCGATTCTGCCCGGCGTGAGTAACTCGAGATGGAAGACGAGGCAGGCCCACACGAACATGAGGCTGACCTCGACGATTCCCAGTCCTGTGAGATACAGCCATTTTCCGATCAACACTTGCCACATCGAGGCGCGCGTCGATAGCAGGCGTTCGAGCGTTCCGGTTTCGGTCTCCTCCAGCAGCGCGCCGCCGGAGCCCGCCATCGAGAAAAGCAGGAACATCACGGAAACGCCCGCGGCATAGTACGAAATCATCGAGCGCTGCGAATCGGCAGCGGCCGTCTCGCCGGCGCGAACGTCCGTGGAGCGGACGCGGACCAAGCCCTGCGCAAATTGCGCCCGCACGGCAGGCGCCAGCGACATCATTGCGGCGCCCTGCACGAAGCCGGACACCGCGCTCTGCGCGAGCGGATTCGACGCGTCGTAGACCACCTCGACGCAATCCCGCTCCGCCAGTGGATTGCCGATCAACGCGCCGCAGCCTTCCAGAACAGTGACCGCGGCCGCGAACTTGCCACCGTGGACGCCGCTCCGCGCTGAAACCGCGTCGATATCGAGAGTCACATCGAGGGGCTGCTCCCTCTGCAGGGCCGCGATCAGGCTTTGGGACCGATCCGTCCGGTCCAGATCCACAACGGCGATCTTGATTTTATTGTCGTGCGAGTCGCGATTCATGCTCCCGAAGATCATCGCGAAGATCGAGAAGAAGACGATCGGCAGGATGAACGTCAGCATGAACGCGGCCTTGTCGCGCCGCAGATTCAGGAAGTTGATTTTGACGATGGTGGAAATCATCAGTCCCGCAGCTCCCTTCCGGTGAGATGAAGGAACACCGCCTGCAGCGTCGGCGATTCGATCTGCACGTCGAGCACGTCGTCACCTGCTTCGGCCACGTGCGCCAGGAGCGGGGCCAGGTCTCGCCCGATGTTTTCGATCTGGCAGCGGACGAGCGCGCCGTTGATCGTGGTGTCCGGCCACTGGTTGAAGCGTTGCGCCGCAGCCGCGTCTTCGAAAGAAAGCAGGACCCGCCGCTTCGGGCCGATCGTCTGCCGGACCAGTTCGTCGAACGCGCCGTTCGCAATGACGCGGCCGTGGTCGAGTACGACGATGCGGTCGCAGATCTGCTGCGCTTCGTCCAGTTGATGCGTCGTTAAAAGAAGAGATGCGCCGTCGCGCCGCAGCCGGTCGAGCATTTCCCAGATGCGCTGGCGGCTCTGCGGATCGACGCCGACCGTCGGTTCATCGAGCAGCACGACGGACGGGCGGTGCAGCACACTGCAGGCGATGTTCAGCCGCCGCTTCATCCCGCCCGAAAATGCGCCGACCAGTTCGTCCGCGCGATCCGCCAGGCCGGTGAATTCGAGCGCCCACTCCACGCGCTCGCGCAGCGCCGTCCCATTGAGCCCCTGAAGTTCTCCGAAACACGACAGGTTCTCGGCCGCTGTGAGCTGTGGATAAAGCGAAATCTCCTGCGGCACGATCCCCAGTTTGTCGCGCCTGCCATCGGGCAGCGATACCGTGCCCGAATCCAGCCGCACGCGGCCGGCAATGGCGCGGACCAGCGTCGTCTTCCCGGCGCCATTCGGCCCCAGCAGCGCCAGCCATTCGCCTTGATGCAGCTCGATCGTCACATCGTCGAGCGCCTTGTTCGCCCCAAACCGCTTCACCGCGTTGCGGACTGTCAGCACCGGTTCCATTGCCACCTCCAGGCGGGAATATTAGAAGGTGGAGTGGCGTCTTTATTCAAGAAATCGGCGACCTGTGGAAACGGCCGGGTGAACGGCGGAATTCAACCGCCGGGAGCGCAAGACCACCGTCCAAATGAATAATGGCAATCATCATGCACTCTTCACTCCAGTGGGCCGCCGGCAATTGACCAACTTCCCGGATTCAAACGTGTTGGTTGCGGCCAAGTCTGCCGGATTACGGTATGTAACGGATTCCATTCCGGGAATCCGGCGGCGCGGCCCGGCGAAAGCATTTCGGTATCTCGGACCGCAAGGAAAGCTCATTCGGGATCCGGCGACACTCGGCAGGATCCGGTCGTTGGCAATTCCGCCGGCCTGGAGCGAGGTGTGGATCTGCCCGTTCGAGGAGGGACACCTCCAGGCGGTCGGCCGCGATGCGCGAAATCGAAAACAATATCGCTACCACCCGCGCTGGCGCGAAATACGCGACAGTACCAAATTCGACCGTATGGCCGATTTCGGAAAGGCGCTCCCAAAGATCCGCGCGCGCGTGAAGCGGGACCTCCGCCTCGCCGGTCTGCCAAAACAGAAGGTCCTCGCAACCATTGTCCGCCTCCTGGAGACCACGCTTATCCGCGTGGGTAACCAGGAGTACACCAGACAGAATCAGTCTTTCGGTCTGACGACCCTGAGAGACCATCATGTCAGGATCGCTGGACCGACGATGTACTTCTACTTCCGGGGAAAGAGCGGCCGGAAGCATGCGATCAGCGTCGAAGATGCGCATCTGGCGAAGATTGTGAAAAGATGCCGTGACGTTCCCGGCTACGAATTATTCCAGTACATCGACGAAACGGGGGAGAGACATGCGGTCTCATCGACCGATGTGAACGAATACCTGAGAGAAACTGCGGGCGACGATTTCACGGCTAAGGATTTCCGGACCTGGGCAGGAACCACATTGGCGGTCGAAGCTTTCGGACGCCGTCCTGCATTCAAGACACAGAAAGAAGGGAAGCGGCGGATCGCCGAGGTTCTGGATGAGGTCGCGCAGAAACTGGGGAACACGGTGGCCGTTTGCAGAAAGTGTTATGTCCACCCCGGAGTTTTTGAAAGCTACGTCCGCCACACTCTTACCCGTCCGGCCGCCGAGCGCGATTTTGCGCGAATGATCCGGGAATGGTCGAAGCCGAAGCAACGGCTTACATTGACGCAGGCGTTAAAAGAATCCGTGAAACAGCACAAACACAGCAGGCGCACATTCCCCGCCTTTCCAAGGCGGGGTGCCCGAGCGATCAAACGTTAGAACGCTGGGGCGGGGCGGTTGTCAACGAACCGCGCAGCGCACCTTGTTTTTCCGTATGGCCCGAGGACGTTTACGCCGCTCGCATCCTGCCGGACCGTATTTCGTCCATGGTGCGCCCGCTGAGCGCGGATTCGTCATCTTTCTTCTTCGATAATGGGCGCATGGATTTCGCGACTTTCCCGAGGAACCACATTTGCCGGTTGCCCTGACGGCGGCCACGGATCAGCTGCCATTCGCCTTTGAGCTTCCGGCCCGAAAGATAAAAGTGCAGGTAGCCGGTGTCGTAGTCTCCTTCGACAAGCTCATACGTACCAATATCCCATACCATCACGGTGCCGCCGCCATACTGGCCTTTTGGAATCACTCCTTCGAAGTCGAGATATTCGAGCGGGTGATCTTCTGTCGGCATGGCGAGACGTTTTTCGGATTGTTTATATGGCGGTCCCTTGGGAACGGCCCAGGATTTCAGCGTGTCATGCATTTCGAGCCGGAAGTCATAATGAAGGTGACTTGCCGCGTGCTTTTGAATAACGAAACGGCGGGCGCTTCCCTGGCGGCTTCGCCGGACCGGCGACGGTGAGGGCTCCTTCGTTTTGCCGAAGTCCCGTTTCCGCCTGTACTCGCCAAGCGCGGACGGCGTCCGGGCGGCGGATAAAAATTGCCCAGGCAATTTCTGTCGGAGCGACAGCACCGGTTTGAAGAGGTCTCCCAGCCGTTCGGCGCGCTCAATTGCCTCATCGGGTTTGAAGTACAGCGGGCCGGGCTGGTGAGAATCCATCGCTTGCTGCAGTTCGTCCCATTCCACGGGCATGGATACAAAAGGTTGCGCGAGCTTGGCCCGCAGCGAATAAACGCCGACGGTGGTCTTGAAATCGGAGTTCTGGCTCCAATCGATGAAGACCTTGCCGCCGCGAATCGCTTTGGTCATCTTCGATACGACGAGATCGGGATGACGTTCCTGCATGAGTTCGGCGATAGCTTTGGCGAAGCCCTGTGTTGCCGGATATACGGCGCCGGCGGTATTCAGAGGAACGTAGACCTGAAGGCCTTTTGAACCGGAAACCTTCGCGAAACACTCCAGGCCGAATTCGGTCAGGTGGCCGCGAACATAAAACGCGACCCTGGCGCAGTCGAGAATATCGGCTCCCGGGCCGGGATCGAAATCGAACACGACCGCTGTCGGCCGCTCCAGACGCTTTGCTTTGTGAAGGAAAGGATGAAGCTCCAGGTTTGCCAGATTGCTGAGCCAGACAAGGGTCGGCAGATCGTCAATCACGACATATCGAATGTCTGCGTTGCTGCGGTCGCGGCGCGGGACGGAAACCGTCCGGACCCATTCGGGAGTGAAGCGAGGAGCGTCCTTCTCGTAAAAGAAGTTTCCGCCCAAGCCGTTGGGAAATCGCTTCAGCGTCACCGGCCGGTCCTTTAAATGGGGCAGCAGAAAGGGCGCAACCCGGGTGTAGTAATCGATAACCTGACGCTTGGTGAAATGAGCCTCCGGATACAGAACTTTATCGAGATTCGAGACGCTGATCTTCCGGCGGCCGATGGTCCGTTCTTCCTTATTATTCTTCATGGCTATGCTGCGCGTTTTCCCGCCAGACTTTTCTTCAATACTTCCATGAGGTCCACGACTTTTGCCGGTTTGGTTTCCGCGGTTTCCGATTCGATGACGTCCTTGTGTCTGGCGCGCTTATGTTCGACGAGTTTCAGCAGCTTCTCTGTCTCTTCATCTTTCAGTTCGTCGACCGCGATGCTGTCTTTTTTGTATTTTCGTATCAGCTTTACAAAACGGCCGACGGCGGATTTTGCAGGCCGCCTCACTTTCGGCAGGCCGACATCTGCCGGTGAGCGGACTTCGTCGCTGAAGCGAAGAGTTTCTGCACGGAGAATCCCGTTTTCAGCAAGTATCGCGACCAGATAGGCCCGGTCCCGCATCACGAACGTGGCGATTCCGGCACGCTTGGAATTCTCCATCGTTTCGGCGAGGAGGTTGTATGCTTTGGCGGATTCTTTTGCGGGGGCCAGATAATATGCATGTTCGAAGTACACCGGCTCGATGTCACTTGTTTTTACGAACAGCCGGAGATCGATGTCGCGCGACTTTTCGGGATCGAGCCGGGCAAGTTCCTCGTCGGTAACGACGACGAATTTGTCTTTAGAGACTTCATATCCGCGTACGATCTGGCTGTCATCCAGCTCCCTGTCGTTATCGCTGGAGAAATAACGCCTGCTCAACGGCATTCCGTCCGCGCTGAGCATTCGAATAGGGGAGCGCACCTGGCGCGTCGCGGGATACAGATTGACGGGAATACTCACCAGGCCGAAGCTTAGCGTGCCCGACCAGAAGGGGCGGACGCTGGATTCCTGTTCGTCACCCGGATGGGATTCGGCTTGTGGTTTCCGCCTAGGCAACTTTTCGCTCCTTGCCGGATTTCAGCGCAACGAGACTCTTTGCGAGCCCGCGTTCCAGCGAAGCCGTGGCGCGGCGAGTGCGGACTGGGTGTAATTTGGGTCTACGGCCCTTTGCTTTGGCTTTGATGAAGTCGAGAAGACGATCCCGGTATTCATCGTGGAATTGCTCGAAGTTCAATTCACCTTCAAGAGCGCCCACCAGTTCGTTTGCCATCTTTAGTTCTTTTGCCGTGACTTCGCGTGTACGCGGGGCCGGAAGATCGCGGTCGGAAAGGACCTCCTCAGCAGGATGAAGGGTGATCAGCGAAAGATAGTCTCCACTTACACGCAGCGCGCCGGTGTAGCCCTTGTTCCGCATGACCCATCGGACGATACCTTCGCGGTTCTGATTTTTAAGCGCCTGTACGAAGGCGAAGTATGGATTCGTGTTGCCGTCAGGGCCGAGGTAATAAGGCCTCTCATACCAGAGATGGCTGATGCGGCCGGCTGGAACGAATCGGATGATATCGATATCTCGAGATGCACGAGGCTGGAGGCTGGAGAGTTCGTCATCGTCGAGCAGCACGAAAGTGCCGCGATCGATCTCATAGCCCTTCCGGATCTGTTCGCGCGGCACTTCCTCGCCCGTATCTGGATTCACCATATGCTGCTTGATTCGCGTTTTCGTCTTTGCTTCAAGCATATGGAAGCGGATCGAGCGGTCTTCCACGGCGGAGTAAAGCTTCACCTGCAGCCCGGAGGAGCCCAGCTTGAGTCTGCCTGCCCAGATTGCTCGCGCGGCCATATAAGGTTAGACGGACCTTCAACGAAAGAAGCCCGTCCTGTGACGGGCTTCCTTCATTATGCTTCGCCGGCGTAGCCGCTTCTTGCGCAAGGCCGGCGTAGCTACTTCTTTTTCGACGAGGACTTTTTGCGCGGCACCTTGCCTCCCTCTTTTCGAGCCTCGGAGAGGCCGATAGCGATTGCCTGTTTCCGGCTTGTGACCTTTTTGCCGGAGCGGCCGCTCTTGAGCGTTCCACGCTTTTTCTCCTGCATGGCTTTTTCGACTTTGTCAGAGGCTTTTTTGCCGTATCGGGCCATTGCTGTTCCTCCATGCGGGTGAGTGCACCGGGCGTTCCATTCACAATCTTCGAAGCGATAGATCTTTTGTTCAACCCGGCCGGATCGGGGCAACTCTGCGGTACGGACTGGTCCCCGCCCAGAGGGACGGGGACCAGGTTCCCGTTCAGCCGACCTTTCGGTCGCGGGGGAGTTTCGGTTCAGGAGCGTCGGACCGAAGCATCGGACGATCCGATTTGGAGAAGTCCGCCCCCGACTCACCTGTCGATGCGACGTCTTCCGCTCCGGTGTCCTCGAGAATCTTTTTCGCTCTCTTTGTCCATTCCGAATTATCGCAGTGGACCGACAGCAGAATGCCGCCGCTCTTGATGCGTCCTTCGTATCGTTTCGCTTCATATTCCGGAATGCCAAGCCCGACGAGCGCTCCGACGATGCCGCCAACTGTTCCGCCGACGCCAGCGCCGGCCAGAGCCGCCATAATCGGGCCGGCGGCGATGAAGGGTCCGAGCCCCGGAATCGCAAGTGCGCCGATGCCCGTCAGCCATCCCAGCGCCCCCCCGAGAACGACGCCCGTGCCGGCCCCGGTCGTTGCGCCCTCCGGAGCTTTCGTGTGCTTTTCGGTTGCGAAATCTTTCGTGCCGGTGGTTTCGGGAAATAACACGGAAATATCCGTGTTGCGAAATCCGTCCGCTTTAAGAGTATCGACAGCGAGTTCGACGCTGGTGCGATCTGTGTAGATACCGAAAGCGGCTGTGTTTTTTCCTGCCATTCAATTCCTCCTTTAGTGAGACATGGACATTAAGGGTTGTTCTTCGCTTTTTCTTTCGCTGCGATCTGAAGTTCACTTTTCACATGGCCGGCTCCGGCCACATCATTCGCCTTTGCTTCGATGGATTTCTTTTCCTCCTCCGAACGTACCGGACCCCGCAACGTGACGTTGCCGCCTTGCGTGACGATCTTGACGTTCTTTGCATAACTGGACAAAGTCTTGTCTCCTGTAAGCGAGCGGCGGATCTGGCGGGTGATTTCAACATCAGAACGGTTGCCGCTCTGACGGTCCGCGGTGGGATTGTTTGTATTGCGGTCCTGTTTGTTGATCTGGGTATTGTCGGGCGGCGTATTCTGCTGCAGCGGGTGGGCATACAGCGATAGTCCGGCGCCAAGAACGCAGATCATAATCAGATGTAGTGAGCGATTCATTCGTACAACCTCGTTTCTGTAGAGTGGTAAACCGGGTGGCAACGGGCGTACACCGATGCCCCGCAAAATGAACTGTTCATTCCATCGGGCCGATCAGGCCCATCAGGTGTGGAGCGAAGCGTTATGCAGCGCGCTTCTTTTTTGTGACCTGGTCCATGACCGTTTCGAATGCCGCGCCGGCCGTCCGGACAGCCCGAGTCAAAAGGCCCGCTTGAAGTTGCATTTTGCGTTCCTGCATCTGTCTGCCGAGTTCGCGGAGCTTTTCATCACCAATGGCCCTGCGGGCTTTCGGAAACATCTGCGACTCTTCTTCTTCGGCGTGATGATCGATAAGATCTTTCAGCACCTTCGCCTTGGCGCTGAATTCCTCAGACTCAACAGTGGTGGATTTGATTTCGGGTAATACGATGTCGACCAGATGATGTTCTTCCAGCGCCTCGAAATAAAGGTGCCCGTCCGGCTTCCGCACCGCTGCTTTATAGGCCGGATAGAAAATTTCCTCTTCGATCTGAGTGTGCATCTTGATTTCGGTTTCGACCTCTTTCAATAGCGCTTCGCGCCGGCTGCCGGCTCTCTCCGTCGTTCGGTCCAGAGAGCTGAGCAAACGTTTCACCTTCCGGTGATCCTGAACCAAAAGGCTAATTGCATTAACAGCCCGGGCCGGGCGCCTCCTGCTTGTCTTCGAACCAGATGGCATCTATATTCCCTCCTAGTGTTGAAATGGACGCGTGGAACCTTGCACGCAGGTTGCCGAAGCGCTCGAGCTACTGCATACGCGCACAGCGGGCTCGAGCACGCAGAACGGCCTACCGGAAATTGACGGAACGCTGGGAACGCAAGAAAGCTGCGATCGGATCGAGCTGCGTGGCTCCGCCGATATTCCAGCGGAGAAGGACGCTCGAGGCATCGATTGGAAGCGATGCGATATTACCCACGTACTTCGCACGGGCTTGAATGTAGTCTTCAACATTTGAAATGTAGAAGACGTGCACCGTTGCACCATGATCCTTCAGGTATTGACCGACGGCTCGAATCGCCTTCGGGCCGGCGAAGTCGCCCACCAGCGGCACAATCCGATTCTGCTGCTGCATAAGGCGGACCCGGTCATAGTTTTCCTTCGTTGCGAGATAAGCCCAGTTTTTACCGCGGCCGTCGGTGAGCGTCATTAATGTTGCATAGCCCGGGCTGAGGAAGCTCGAGTTGAAGAGTTCGACGCCTTCCCCCGCGAACGTCCGGAAAAGAGTACGGATTCCGCGTTCATCCTCGGCCGTCAGCGCGAAATGATGCCGCGTCTTCAAGCGATCCACGATCAAGTTGGCGTTTTTCGCGGCGAGCGCCGGATCGGCCGGCACACGCGCGAACGCTTCAAAGATCGTTGCAACAGGACTATCGCCGGTCAACTGGGGCGGGGCTCTCCTTGAAAAAAGATTCGCGACGAATTCCACGCGGTTTGCAGACATCTCGAAGACGCATTTGTACATCAGGTGTTCCAGCATCATTTCGCGCCGGATATCGAAGATGAACGCGATCTTCGGTTGCACTGCCGCGATATAGGTGAAGTTCTGTTCCGGTCCAACGCCGAGGTACGCCCCGCCGGCGCGCGGTGTCTTCATGAGGTCGGGAAGAGAATGCTGATAGGTCAGCTCGTTCGATGTGACGACGTTGTATTGATAATATCCGGCGGGTTCAGAGAAATCGTTGATCATCTTCCAATATTCCGCGTCGCTTAACTGAGGCGGCAGCGTTTCCGCAGATAAAACGATCTGCAGCAACACGAGACAAACCGTTATGACGGATAGCCAGCAGCGAAGGCGCATTTTTAGAGACCTCACAGCTTTATTCCAGGCCGAGTTCGCCGCAGCGCCGGCGAAACGATGTAGGGTGCCAGCCGAGGCGGCGGGCTGCTTCCGCCCGGTTCCTGCCGGTCTCGCGAAGGATTCGTTCGAAAAGGGATTTCTGAAAGGCGTCGAACTCCCGGTCATACAGCGTCCCGCCGTGCGCAGCCGTGGAATCGGAAGGCGCCCGGACCTCTTTAGGCAGATCTTCCGGCAGGATGTAGGGCGTCGCACCCATCGAAATTGCCCACTCGATCGCGTTTTCGAGTTCGCGAACATTGCCGGGCCAGCCGTACGCGCCGAGCAATCGATGGGCTTCAGGGCTGATTCCCGCGACTTCGGGATACGGCGCGCACCGGATGCTCCGGTGCTTGCGGACGAAATGTGCGGCCAGTTCCGGAATGTCTTCGCGGCGTTGGGCAAGGGAGGGCATCTGGAGTGGGAGAACATTCAGCCGGTAAAACAAGTCCTCCCGGAAACGCCCCTTCTGGACTTCTTCGCGCAGGTCGCGGTTTGTCGCCGCGATGATCCGCACGTCCACTTTGATCGGAGTGTGCGAGCCGAGCCGTTTGACTTCGCCTTCCTGAATGACGCGCAGAAGATCCACCTGCATGTTCAGTGGAAGTTCGCCGATTTCATCCAGAAAGACCGTGCAGCCGTCGGCGTCCTCGAATAGCCCTTTCCGCTGGGCGACCGCGCCCGTGAACGCGCCGCGTTCATACCCGAACAGCTCGCTTTGCAGCAGGCTTTCGCTGAACGCACCGCAATTGACCGCAATGAGGCGTTTCGGCGCCCGCGGGCTGTTGCGGTGAATCGCATACGCCACCAGTTCCTTACCCGTACCACTGGGGCCGATGATCAGAACAGGCCGCTCGCCTGGACCCGCGCGGCCGATGAAGGCATACACCTCCTTCATTCGTTCACTCCTGCCGATCATCCCGTGCTCCGCGTAAAGCATTTCGGTCAGGCGGCGGTTTTCGGTTTCGAGCCATGTGACGTATCGCAGGTGCTCGAGGGCGACGGCCGTCGACGCAGCGACCGATTCCAGCACCGCGATGTGGCCGGCGGTGAACCATTCGGCGCCCGCCTGCGCCATCGCGGCGTAGATGACGCCCACCCTGGTGTCGAAAGCCGTCATCGGATAACAGACCGCCTTGTCTGTGTAATTCGGAATGCCTTCGCGAAGAACTCTGACAGCGGCCGCTTCATCGACCGGAAATGCATCGCCGTTGCGCGATCCCAGGCTGCGGTAAGTGGACGAAACGAAGCGGTCCTGCTCGTGGCCCGCCATCAGGATTGCCGCCCGGTCGACCGGCATGACCTCAAAGATGAAATCGAGCGCGCGCCCCTGGATTTCCTCCGCCTTGCGGATCGCATTGATCGAAGCGTGCAGCTGCAAAACCGCGGAGAGGGTCGTTCCTTTTGCGGCTTCGTAGTGTCCGGCGCGATCCGGCGGGTAGTTATCGTAGCACCAGCGCCGCTCGGCCGGCGTGAACTGCAGCAGCGATGCATCCACCTGGTCATGCAGAAGGTAAACGAAGATCGAACGGCCGATCCGAATGTGGTCGCCGTGATCCGCGAACTTCCCGGGAAAGGAGAATTCGTTCACAAATGTCCCGTGCTCGCTGCAGCAGTCCAGAACCATGCAACGATCCTCTTCGAACGTGATGCTGCAATGCTTGAGCGATACGAGCGGATCTTTCAGAGAAATGTGATTGCGCGCTCCGCGCCCGATGTCGAGCTTCGATTTACCTAGCGGAAATTCCATGCCCTCGAATTCGCCGGCAATACCCAGAAGTCGCGGATTCATGATGCCGGACATGCTAGTGGAATACAGAGTCTCGCGCACGAGAAAAACGCGTGCAGTGCTGGAAATGGCTTAGCAGCGTTGCATCCCCGATTCCAGCGCCGGAAATGGTTGAGCAGTGCTGCACCGCCGATTGCTGTGTAGGAAATGATTGAGCAGTGTTGCATCGGCGATTGCAGTGCAGCAGAAGATTCAGCAGTGC
Source organism: Terriglobia bacterium (assembly GCA_036496425.1). NCBI lineage: Bacteria > Pseudomonadati > Acidobacteriota > Terriglobia > Terriglobia bacterium. The sequence goes on from DASXLG010000304.1 coordinate 11,917, forward strand.
TGCATCCCCGGTTGCAAGGCGGCAAATGGTTCAGCAGCGCTGCATCGCCGATTGCAGTGAAGCAAACGATTTAGCAATGCTGCATCGCCCGTTGCAGCACTGCAAATGCCGGAGCAGCCTTGCAGCCTGCTTTGCGCCGCTGCAAAAGGTTTAGCAGTACTGCTTCGGCAGATGCAGCGCAGCATCCGGTTTTGCAACGCTGCATCGGCAATAGCAGTCTTGGAAATGATTCTGCAGCACTGCATCGCCATTTCCCGGATAACAAACACCGACGGGGTGCGTCGGCGCTATTTCGCAACCTACAGGTTGCGGACCGCAACCTGTAGGTTGCGGTCGTCGAAAGCCTTTCCCATCCCCGGGCCTTGCAAGTTATTGATTTTTAAAGAATGGCATCCGGGCGCGTGAATGGCACAGCGCGTGCGATATAGGACGGCGTTCGTTGGAATTCAATCGCGGGGCGGTCCCGCAGAAAGGAGGGAATATGACAAAGACAATACCGATCAAAGCCTTGCTGGGTTTCAGGAGAAACTCAGCGAATGATGTACTCGCCCGGGTAAACGCCGTTCTCGGCGGGGTATTCACCGATACGGTCGACTATCCCAACCCGTCTATCGATCTGGCGACGCTGAAATCGCAAGCCGATGCACTGTCGGCCGGCATTTCGGCGGCGTTGGACGGCGGCAAGAGAGCCATTGCCGAACGGGAACATCAGAAGGAGATCGTGATCAAGTCGTTGCGTCAAATCGGACACTACGTCGAGGAGAACTGCAAGGACGACATGACGATCTTCCTGAAGAGCGGATACGACGTGGTCTCCACGACACGTGTTCCGGTTGCTCCGTTGTCGGATTCGATCCGCAAGATCGTTCCGGCCAACAACAGCGGCCAGATGCTCGTAACGCTCATCGCTCAGGCGGCCGCGCTCAGCTATGTTTTGCGCTGGGCTCCGGTCGCTGCGGGCGGGATGCCGGGAAACTGGACCGAGCAGCCGGTGGGCACCACACGCCCGCCGGCGCTGGTAACCGGTTTGACGCCGGGCACGGCCTACGCTTTCCAGGTCCGTGCCGTCACGAAGGCCGGTTATACCGACTGGCGTGAGTCCGTCACGCGGATCGCGATCTAGATCCGTTTGACATGTTAGAGGGGAGCGGGTGTGCACGCCCGCTTCCCTCTAACATGCACAGGTTCCGCCTCTTGCCAAGCCATCGTGGCGAACTATTCCGCGGACTGATTGTTGGCACCCTCACTGGGTTCGACCCGGCCGAGCGCCTCATCGGTTGCGAGCTCCAAGTCATCAAGTTCGTCTTGCGAGAGCATTCGGATCTTCGCCTGTAGTGCCGATTTTGGAATCGCTCTCAACTGAAACGCGAGTGCAACAGAGTCTTCTCGTGGGCCATCCTCAGAAGCGAGGATCAAAGCAGTGCCAGCCAGGTTGGCTCTTTCGAGATTGGTTGTGAGGAATGACAAGAACGGATTGAAGAACGTTTGTTAACGTGTCGCTTTGCCAGATGATGACAGGCCGCCGACCCATTTGCTCGCGCGGTCGGTATGCTCCAAGATCTGCCCACCAGACTTCGCCTCGATTCAATTATTGATCCTCTTCATCAAGGCTGGCAGACCAACTCGCAAGGCCGTCTTCGGCGAGATCCAGATCTTCCGTGGTCGCCGCCTTTCGAAAACGCTCGAGATCCCAGCGTTTAGGATCCGGCTGCCGAACGATAATCAGATTCACGCGTTCACCTGAACGGAGCGGTAAAGGCTTTGTGGGCCTCAGCACTCCCTTTTCATAATGAGCTTCGACAAGTTTCATTGAATTTATGCTATCACGGGCAACCACAGATCTGTTGTCCGATGGATATTGTGATTCTGTATTCGAAAAGGTGCAGAAATTTCCGAATTCCGTCAAACGCCGAATTCACCTCGAATCACGCCTGCCTATGGGCAGTTCTGGATAATTCGGTGTCTGTCCCCGGAATTCGAAATGCCGAGAAGGCGGAAGAAATCGCCGTCGACTTCGTGACCGAGGCGGAATTGGAGCGGTATGTTCGGACCTTCGCGAATGCGGCGTTGACATAATCCATCGCGGCAAGGTCGGAGAAGGATCGCGTGTTCCGGCAGAAATCGTCGAACTCGGGATAGGACATCGAGGATTCGCCGATCCCGCGAACCGGGAAGAACTGACGGCGGCGCCGATCATTCGGAGCGTGACGACTTGGGAAGGGTTGGGAACCGGGAGCGGCCGGAAGACCAGGCCGTTTGCGACGCTGAAGATGACGGAATTCGCGCCGATTGCCAACGCGATGGAAGAGCTCTGCGGTCATGGCAAAGCCCGGAGATTGCCAGAGGGCGCGGAGGGCAAATTTGAAATCATTCAGCATCGGGGCATGATAACCGATCGGGTCATTGGGTCATCTGGTCAGGTACATGTGACGTTCGACATTGGACATTTCACATATGACATATGGGAAACCGTCCCCAATGTCACATGTCAAACGTCCCATGTCGAACGTCAAATGTACTTGACCAGATGACCCAACCACCAGATAACCCAATCCATTCCCCCTCTGCCGCACCCGCCAAATCTGATAAAGTACCGCCCCAGGAGAATCCTCATATGACACGCAGAATCCTTGCCGGCACCGCCGCCATTCTGTTCCTCGTCATCACGAGCTTCACGCTCGGTTCAACCCAGAGTTCCGTCGCGGATGCGGCCATGAAAGGCGACAAAGCCGCGCTGCGTACCCTGATCCAGCAGAAGGCCGACGTCAACGCGCCGCAGATCGACGGCGCAACCGCTGCGCACTGGGCTGTATATAAGGATGACCTCGAGATGCTTGACCTGCTCATCGGCGCGGGCGCGCGCGTCAACGTCGCGAATCGCGAAGGCGCGACGCCGCTGCACATGGCAGCGCTTTACGGCGATGCGCGTATCGTCGAAAGACTTCTGAAGGCCGCAGCCGATCCGCGCCAGAAAGGACCCGCGGGTGAAACGCTGCTGATGCTCGCTGCGCACAACGGGAATCCCGGCGTGGTCAAACTCCTGATCGTGGCCGGGGCCGACGTCAACGCTCGCGAGCCGCTCCGCGGAACGACCGCGTTGATGTGGGCTGTCGAACAGAAACATCCCGAAGCGGTGAAAGCGCTCCTTGACGGAGGCGCCGATTTTGCCGCGAAGTCCGCCGGGGCCGGTCTGCCGCGAAACTACATGACCGGAAAGGTGAATACCGCCGCGGTTCAAACTGCCGCCGAGCGGCAGATGCGCGCCTCCGCTGCGGGCCGGAGTTATGAAGAACAGCTGAAGCTCGAAGGCGTTGGCGGACGTTTTGGCGGAACGGATCGAACGCAGCTTCGCATCGGCCAACCCGGCGCCGGGCAAGCGCCGGCCGGACAGCGCGGCGGAGGCCAGCGCGGAGCCGGACAGCGCGGGAATGCGACGGCGGCGGCCGGAGCCGAAGGCGCCGCAGCAGGCGCGGCGGGAGATCAGGCGGACCAGGATTTCGTCTTTGCGGGCCTCGTCGGAACGGGCGGCGGCGGCTTGACCGCTCTCGTGCTCGCGGCGCGCGAAGGCGATCTCGAGTCGGCGAAACTTCTGCTCGACAAGGGAGCGGATATCAACCAGGTCACTGAATACGGCTGGACGCCGCTTCTCACGGCAACAAATAACCGGCACTACCAGCTTGCCGAGTATCTGATCGGGCGCGGCGCCAACGTCAATCTTGCAAATAAGGGAATGTGGACGCCGCTGTACCTTGCGACGGATAACCGCAACATCGAGGGCGGAGACTTTCCGGTTCCGAAGCCCGATCTGGATAACCTCGAGTTCATCAAGTACCTCCTCGACCACGGCGCCAATCCGAACGTGCGCGCCAAGGACAACACGCTGACGCGGACGATCTTCACCATGCAGTGGTTCTTCGAGGCCGGCGCCACGCCGTTCGTGCGCGCAGCGCAGTCAGGCGACCTGGAACTGCTGAAGCTGCTGGTGAAGTACGGCGCCGATCCGATGCTCAAAACCGATTTCGCCGACACGGCACTCACAGCGGCCGCCGGAATCGGATGGGTGGAAGGCGTCACGTATGAGCACTCGCCGGAAGAGAACGCCGCGACCGTGAAGTATCTGCTCGAACTCGGGCTCGATCCGAACGCGGCCAATCAGGATGGACGCACGCCACTGATGGGCGCGGCGCTTAAGGGACGCAGCGGCGTAGTGCAAATGCTCGTGGATCACGGCGCGAAACTCGATCAGCGGGACAAGGGAAGCCGGGATACAGACACTGTGGTTTCGGTGAATGCGGGGCATACCTGGCAAGCGGTGGATTATGCCGACGGTCTTGTGCGTGTGGGTGTGCAGTCTGCGATCGCAAGGCCCGAGACGGGGGCGCTGATCCGGAAGATGATGGCGGAGCGGAATATGGCTTTCCCGCCCTCGAATCGCACGGTGTATTCGGTGTGCGTGGTCGAGCTGTGCAAGGAGCGGGTCCCGGTCGAGAAATAAATATTGGAAATTCGAAATTGGAGGTTGGAAATTGAAATCGGATTTCCAATTTCGGATTTCCAATTTCGAATCTCCAATAGGTCTTGTGCTATCGTCAGGCGCTTATGCCGTTCGACGATTTGCAGCAGTTTGTTCAGCACCTAGAGGCCGGCGGCCAGCTCAAGCGCGTGCGCGCCGAGGTCGATCCGGAACTCGAAGTCACTGAAATTACTCAGCGCGTTCTGCGGGAGGGTGGCCCGGCGCTGCTTTTCGAAAATCCCAAGGGCTCGCGCACGCCACTCCTGATGAATCTCTTCGGTACGACTCGGCGTGTCAATGACGCGCTTGGCGGAGATCCGGCGCAGATCGGCGCCGAATTATTTCAGGCGATCCAGCGCGTCAATCCGCCATCGCTCAAAGGTCTCTGGCAGTCTCGAAGTTTGATCAAGCGCGGTCTCACGACGCATCCTAAGAAGGTCGGCTCCGCCATTTCACAGCAAGTCGTCGAGGCCCCCGACCTGAATCGTCTTCCCATCCTCAAGTGCTGGCCGGGCGACGGCGGGCGCTTCATCACGTACGGGATGGTCCTCACGCAGGATCCCAACACGCAGCGGCGGAATCTCGGCCTCTACCGTCTTCAGGTTTTCGGCAGCGGCACCACGGGCATGCATTGGCAAAGCATGAAAGGCGGCCGCGGGCACTACTGGCATGCGGAAGCCGCGGGCAAGGATCTGGAAACCGCCGTCATTATCGGAGGTGATCCGATCCTGATGATTGCGGCGATCCTCCCGCTCCCGGAGGACGTCGATGAACTCGCGTTCGCCGGATTTCTGCGCGGCCGCAGCATCGGCCTGGCGCGCGCGAAGACACTGGATATGCTCGTGCCCGCGAACGCCGAGTTTGTCTTCGAAGGCGTCGTGCCCAAGGGTGTGCGTAAGCTCGAAGGCCCGTTCGGCGATCACTTCGGACACTATTCGGAGGCGGCCGAGTTTCCAGTCTTTCAGATCCGGAAAGTGACGCATCGTCGGAATCCGATTTACGTGGCGACGGTCGTCGGCAAGCCGCCGCAGGAGGACAAGTTTCTCGGCATCGCCGCGGGACAGATGGTCGGTCCGCTGATCAAGCTGATCAATCCGAACATCGTGGACATGTGCGCGTACGTGGGCGCGGGCTTTCACAACCTGCTGGTGGTGTCGCTGGCCGAGCGCCATCCAAAAGAGAACCTCAAGACCGCGATGTCGCTGCTCGGCACCGGGCAGCTTTCGCTCACGAAGGTGATGGTGCTGGTGAATCGCGGCGTCGATCCTGCGGATTTTCACGCGGTGTTGAAAGAGATCCGGCTGCGTTTCGATCCGGAAGATCATATGTGGCTGCTGCCGTTCATGCCGCTGGACACGCTGGATTTCACGTCGTTCAAGATGCACGTGGGCAGCAAGCTGATCATCAATGCCGCCGGGGCGGACGGGGAAGAGATTCGGAAGCGGCGGGAGCCCGTGCAGGCAATAGATCCCAAGCCGTTCGATGCGCGGATCGAAGCCTACCGCTGGCTGGAGGGCGCGTTTCTCGTCATCGTGGTGAAAAGCAATCCGCGGGAGGTGCTGGCGAATCTGGTGCGGGCGCCGCTGGATGTGCGATTTGTGATTGCCGTGAGCGGCGATGTGGGGCTGGACGACGACGAAAACCTGCAATGGGGCATCTTCACGCGTTTCGACCCGGCTCGCGACATCATCGTCACGGAGCAAACTTTTGTTGGAGCAAGACCCGTATATCGAGGTATTGTCGGCATCGACGCAACATGGAAAGAGGGCTATCCCGCCCCGCTGGCGATGGATGAATCGGTTGTCCAGTTGGTGGACCGCCGGTGGGGGGAATACTGGAAATAGGTCTGCCAACCCTCGGACGAACAACGTTGTCTATAGATTACGGAATGCGCTTGACCCCGGCCGAAGAAGCCGAACTGATTGCCCGGGCACAGAAGGGCGACACGGATGCCTTTTGCCAATTGGCAGCCTGTCATCAGAGGAATCTCTACGTGCTGGCACTGAAGTATAGTGGCAATCATCATGATGCCGAGGATCTTACCCAGGACGTCATGCTGAACGCCTATCGCGCGATTCATCAGTTCAAAGGGCTGTCGTCATTCCGGACCTGGCTGTCGAGAATCATGGTCAATTCCTTCCTGAATCAGAAGCGCAAGAGCGATCCGCTCGCTTCGTCCGACTGGCAGGAGGCGGACACCGTTCCACTGCTGGCCCGCACTTCCGAGCGGCATGTGAATGACGGGCTGGTGATGCAGCAGATTCTCAAGCTGCTGCAAGGAGTACCGGAGCGCCAACGCCTCATGTTTTTGATGAAGCATCAGGAAGGAATGACGTGCGAGGAAATTGCGGAGCTGATGGGCACGTCTGTTGGAACGGTGAAGAAAACATTGTTCCGCGTCGTCGACCGTCTGCGGCAGCATTTCTCCGCGCCGGCCATCAAGGGAAAGTTTTATGCACAATTGTGAAGCATTCCGGGAACGGATAACGGAATACATCATCGACCGGCAGGATCTGATTTCGGATCCGCGGTTCAAAAATGAGTTTTTGATCTGCACGAATTGCTGCGAGTTCTACCTGGATTCGTGCGAGATGATGAGCGCGCTGATCCTGGTGGATGCCGCGGTCGAAATTGGCGGGGATAACTGGGGACGTCTCCCCATTTCCGCTGTACTTCGCGGAAACAGGGAGTCTTCCCCATTTATTCCCGCGCGTAAGACTGGCGCGTTGGGACATTCCATTCAATGGGCTGCTGCGGCGGCCGCGCTTGTCCTTATTGCCGGAGGGCTGCTGCGGCTGCCCGCGCCGGTCCCGCTGCCCGCTGTTCAAAACATCGAGCAGCCGTTGCCGCTGGATCCCGTAACGGTCGATTTCCTGCAGCAATCCGAACTGCTGTTGCGGAATGTCGAAAACATGGCGCCGAACGATACGCGGGATCTTGCGGACGTCAAGCGGATCGCCAACGAGCAGCTTCTCGCAATCGATGAACGCAAAGACGCCGCGGCGCAGGTGCCCCCGGTGCGCAACGTCATGGATACGTACGAGACGGTGCTGCGCGACATCCGCAATGTGAACGAGCAGACCGCTCCCGACGACGTGCCGGATATTCAGCATCGAATTCAACGCGATGGATTGATCGCCAATATCAAGTCATTTCAGCCGCGCGTCACTACGGTGGGTTATGGTCCGAGGTAATACGAAACTCAGTCAATGGCTTGTGATCGGGGCCGGTGTGCTCGCGGCAGCTTTCCTGATGATGACGCCGCCGGTATTTGCGCAGAATGCCCGAGTCCTCGTCTTGCAACGGAACTTCGTCGAACCGGGAGATCCCGCGCGGGAGTTGTTCAACCATGGGCAGAGCTTATACGATCAGTTCCGCTATCTTGAAGCCGAGAAGACGTTCCGTGAAGTCGTCGCAAAATACTCCAATAGCAACATTGCGGACAAAGCGGAGTATTACCTGATCCGGACACTCGGCCAACTCGGTAAGACGCCTGAGGCCTTGACCCGGGTCAAGGCGTTTCCCAAGACGTATCCCAGGTCGACATGGACGCCGGACGTCGAAGAATTCGCAATGCAGTGGACGGATCAGGCTCCGGGAGTGGCGCGCTCCATCCTGATTCGCCGCGCTCCCGCATTGACGTTGGCTCCCGCCGATATCCAGGCCGTCAACCAGCAGATCAGCCTGATGCAGGAAGCCCTGCGCGTGATGTTTCGCAGCGATGTGACTGACGCCCTCCAGATTACGAATGACCGGCTCAAAACAAACATGGCGGATCCTGTCGCGTTGTCGGTTCTCGGCATGATTGCGACCACCGCGGCGCCTCAGGGACTGCCGATTCTGGTGGACGTCGCGAAGAACTCGCCGAGCATGCGGGCGCGCAAAGACGCCATCTACTGGATGAGCCAGGGGCCGGGCGACAAAGACATGACCATCGATACGTTGATGGGCCTGCTTCCAGCGGCGAGCGAAGACACCACCGACGCCGTAACGTTTTCCCTTGCGCAGATCCGGACCGAGAAGGCCTACAACGCACTCGCCGGCATTGTGTTGGACAAGACGCGGAGCGAAAGTCTCCGCAAGCTGGCGCTCGTGAGACTGGGACAGAATCATGATCTGCGCGCTAAAGACGCGCTGGAAAATATTACCACCAGCGATACGGATGGCCGCTTCCGCATGGAGGCCCTCCAGATTCTCGAAGCCCTCCTCAGAAGACGCTGAGAAAACAGGAACCACAAAAGGCACAAGACGTACAGAAGGCTCTTGTGCCTTTTGCGCTTCTTGTGGTTCCTTCTTCTTGCATGCTTCTGGTTGTCTGTCCAAACCTCGCCATCGACCGCATCCTTCAGGTCGGCAACCTCACACCGGGCGCCGTTCAGCGCAGCCGTCAGGCTGTGGTTCAGCCGGGCGGGAAGGGAAGCAATGCCGCGCGGGTCTTCCGGCAACTGGGCGGCGACGTTGTCCTGTTAGGATTCGTCGGATCGAGAAACGGATCGGCGGTGACGGAGCCCTTGCGCCGCATCGGCATTCATGTCGATACCGTTGCCGCCTACGAAGAAACCCGGACCTGCACGATCATATGCGACGCGAGCCGTGCTTCACATCCCACCGTCATCAACGAGGAGAGTCCGGAGGTCGAGCCCGCTGCAGCCGCAAAGCTCTTAAGGAAGGTCGAGCGCTGGATCGGCCGTGCCGACGGGGTCCTCACGACCGGGAGTCTTTCCACGGGGCTGCCCGTTACGCTTTATGCGGAGATTATCGACCGCGCGCGCCGGCGAGGGAAGTTCACTGCCATTGATGCGACCGGGGCTGCCCTTCGCGCAGGTCTTGCCGCCCGTCCCGACTTCATGAAACCGAACACGGGGGAGATGCGCGAACTGCTTGCGTCATCAGCCATTTCGACGCTTGCGGCCCACACCGCCATCACGTTCGGCAATGCAGGTGCTATTGTCCTCAACGAGGGGCAGTGTCTCTTCGCCCCGCCGCCCCGTATTTTCACCGCCAATCCGATCGGAGCGGGCGATGCGTTCGCCGCCGGATACTTGAAATCATTGCTCGAACACCGGCCTGTGACGGAGTGTTTCCGTCTCGCGCTGGCCGCGGCGGCGAGCGATGCCGGCACGCTGCGGCCGGGCTTCATCGATCGCTCACAGCTTGCCGTTCTCGCCGCCGCAGTGGAATACCGATTCACACCGTCGTTCTGATTCCCACGTCTGACGCGTCTTCCGGCTTCGGCAGCGCAATTGCATAAACCCGCTTAGAGATCACAAATACGGAGCGCTCTATGCAGTTCCTGAAAGCATTTGTCGTTCTGCCGATCCTGCTGATTCTGCTTCTGAGTCCCACTACAAGTCCGGCCGCTGAAAGATCGCAGACGGTGACGGGCAGATTTCTTTTCGAAAACGGCGACTTCGCATGTGATCACTGTATGGTGACTCTGCTCGCGAACAGCATCCGGCCCATCGGCACCACGTTTGTCGATCTTTCCGGCCGCTTCACGTTTACGAACGTGCCTCCCGGCATGTATACGGTTCATGCCGATATCGACGGGTTCGAGCCGGTCAATCAGACCGTCGACCTCGATGGAGTCGATGCGAACCTTTTGATCGCGATCGTGCGCAGACCGCCTGTCGTTTCGAACGCGGGCGACGTTGTCAACGTTCGGGAGTTCAAAGAGATCTATCCGAAGAAGGCCGTCTCTTATTTCGAGAAGGGATCGAGCGCGCTCGAGGGTAAGAAATACGAAGAGGCCATCAAGGATCTCCATGAGGCGATTCAGTTCGCGCCGGAGTTCTATGAAGCGCACAATCAGCTCGGGATCGCCTATCGCGACTCCGGTCAAACCGACGACGCCGAGAAGGAATTCATCGCAGCCCACCAATTGAATTCGACCGGCGTTGCGCCGCTGCTCAATCTGACGACGTTATACCTGGACGAAGACAAGCCCGATCGGGCGGTCACCACGGGCGAAGAAGCGGTAAAGATCAATTCGCATTCGGCGCCGGCGTTCTTCAGCCTGGGTGTTGCGCTGTACAAGGTTGCCAGCCTGGATCGCGCGGAAGCGGCATTTAAACGAGCCCTCGAACTGGCGCCGAAAATGCCCAGCGTGCGCCTGATGCTCGCGAACGTTTATCTCAAGCTGCATCGCTATGACCGGACCCTGGATCAGCTGAACAGCTATATCGCGGAAAACCCGCATGGACAGCATCTGAGCGATGTGCAGCAGCTGCGCGACCAGCTGATGAAGGCCACCGAGACCGGACAGCCATAGTATACTGTCCGCATATGGACAAAAAAGAGAAGACGATTCGCGTGCAGTGCACGTGCTGCGAAGCCGTACTCACCGTGGACAAAGCCTCCGGCGAGGTTCTCTTCACGGAAAAGCCGAAAACGACGTCGAAGTTTTCGTTCGAAGATGCATTCCAGAAGGTGAAAAAGGATCAGGAAACCGCGGACGACCGGTTCAAGGAAGCGTTTCTGAAGGAAAAAGACCGGATGAACGTCATCGACAAGAAGTTCGAAGAGGCGATGAAGCGGAAGGACGAACTGGAAATGCCGATCAAGCCTTTTGATCTGGATTAAATTGGAAATTGCATCATTCGAAGTTGCTTCACATTTCAAATATAGAAATGAAGCAACCTCTAATGATGCAATCTCCAATAGGTCTTAACTACTGTTTCTGTTTCTGATCCCGCAGTACGGCCTTCCGCGAGAGTTTGATCTTGTTGCCTTCCAACCCGACAACCTTGACCATCACCTGGTCGCCTTCCGACAACACATCCCGCACGTTCCGGATACGGTTCTCATCGATCTCCGAAATGTGGAGCAGGCCGTCCGTGCCGGGGAAGATCTCGACGAAGGCGCCGAACTCGGCGATCCGCACGACTTTCCCGCGATACGTTTTGCCGACTTCGGGGGTCGCGGTCAGGTTTGAGATGATCTCGATCGCCTTCTGAGCCGAAGGGCCGTCGGACGATGCAATGTTGACGCGGCCGTCATCGGAGACGTCGATCTTCACGCCGGTCTGCTCGATGATCGAACGGATCATCTTGCCGCCGGGTCCGATGACGTCTCGAATCTTGTCGGTCGGAATCTTCATCGAATAGATTCGCGGCGCGTAGGGCGACATCTGCTCGCTGACCACCGGAATCGCTTCCATCATTTTGTCGAGAATGAACAGCCGGCCTGTTTTCGCCTGGGCGAGCGCTTCCGACATGATCGCCGACGTCACGCCGGCAATCTTGATGTCCATCTGCAGGGCCGTGATGCCGTCCTTCGTTCCGGCAACTTTGAAATCCATATCGCCGTAGTGATCTTCGGCGCCCGCAATGTCCGTCAGGACGGCGTAGTTGTCGCCTTCTTTGACGAGGCCCATCGCCACACCGGCCACCGGCGCTTTGATCGGAACGCCGGCGTCCATCAGGGCGAGCGTTCCGCCGCAGACAGTAGCCATCGATGACGATCCGTTCGATTCGAGGATGTCCGACACGACGCGAATCGTGTACGGGAAATCGTTCTCGTCCGGCATTACCGGGACGAGCGCGCGTTCCGCCAGCGCGCCGTGGCCGATTTCACGGCGTCCGGGGCCGCGGAGCGGCGAAACTTCGCCGACCGAGAACGGCGGGAAGTTGTAATGCATCATGAAGCTTTTGGTGGATTCGCCCTCGAGCCAGTCGAGGCGCTGCACGTCCTCGGAGGTTCCGAGCGTGGCCGTGACCAGTGCCTGGGTTTCACCGCGAGTGAAGACGGCGGACCCGTGCGTGCGGGGCAGAACGCGGGTTTCGATCCAGATTGGACGGATCGTGTCGAACTTGCGGCGGTCGGGCCGTTCGCGCTTGCCGAGGATGTCGTCACGGAAGATTTTTTCTTTCAGGGTACTGAAGATATTTTTGATCATCTTCAACTTGTCGGCGTCTTCCTCGGCTTCGGGGAAGAGCGCGACGGCCTTTTTCTTCGCGGCGTCGACGAGCTCGTAGCTTTCCAGCTTCTCGTGCTTATGCGTGTTCAAGGCGTCTTCGAGATCGGCGCGGACGGCGCCTTCGATCTTTTTCGCCATGGCTTCGTCGACGGCCGGTGGAACGACCACCAACTTCTTCGGCTGGATCTTCGCCCGCAGTTCCTTTTGTAGCGCGATGATCTGCTTGATGGCCTGGTGGCCGAAGTTGAGCGCTTCGACCATGACTTCTTCGGAAACCTCGTGCGCACCCGCCTCCACCATGCAGATGCCGTCTTCCATCCCGGCGACAGCCAGGTTCAGCCGGCTGTTTTTGAGTTCGCTGTAAGTGGGGTTGAGGTAGTAGCGGCCGTCGATCAATCCGACGCGGACTGCCGCGACAGGGTGCTCGAAAGGAATCGCCGAGGTGTATAGCGCGGTGGACGCTCCGACGATCGCGTGCATCGACGGATCGATGTCCGTGTCGGCCGAGAGGACCAGCGCGATGACCTGCGTTTCGTTCTTATAACCTTCGGGAAACAACGGCCGGATCGGACGGTCGATCATTCTGCTGTTCAAAACTTCGCGTTCGGAAGGCTTGCCTTCGCGTTTGAAGAATCCGCCGGGAATCTTGCCGGCGGCGTAAAAATTTTCACGGTAATCGACCGTGAGGGGGAAGAAATCGAGCCCTTCCCGCGGTTCTTTGGCGGCACATGCCGTCACCAGCACTACGGTTTCTCCGTACTTGACGACTGCGGCGCCATGCGCTTGTTTGGCCAGCTTTCCGATTTCTATCGAGAGCTCCCGCTCTCCGATCATCGTGCTGACTTTGTGGACATTCATTATTTGCTATCTCCTAAAACAAAACGGCCCAGAAGCCTTTGCCCCGGGCCGTTCTTCATTTTTTGGGCGGCAAAGTGCCGCTATTTTCGGATTCCAAGCTTGGAAATCACTTCGCGATACCGGTCGACATTGTATGTTCTTAAATAGTCGAGCAGCCGGCGGCGCTTGCCTACAATCTTCAGCAACCCGCGCCGTGACCCGTGATCCTTTTTATGCGTCTTGAAATGCTCCGTCAGGTACGTGATGCGCTCACTGAGAAGCGCGATTTGAACTTCCGGGGAACCCGTATCTGATGTGTGGATTCGGTAGTTATCGATGATGCTTCCCTTGTTTTCCTTTGTAAGACTCATTGTCTACGATTCAATCTCTTTCTCTAAGATACAGCCTGGCATATCGCTCTAACTCGAAGTAATTCAGGTTAGCACAAGTTTAGGACGCACCCAACCGTTTTCTACGCTGGCGACGGCCAGAAACTCGCCTTTTTTGTTGAAGATGCGGGTGAGTGGGGTATTCCCGTCACCCGGGATCTGATTGCCGTGGAGGACCTTCGTTTCGTCCGGGCCGCAGACTTCGATCCGCGGCAGCGAAACCAGAAGCGCTTCGAGCGGAAGTAGATTCGCGGCGGAACAGGCGTCCGGGCTGACGGCGTCTGCGATGGTGAAGTCGCCGGATCGCATCCGGCGGAGCCTGGTCAGATGCGCGCCGCAGCCCAGCTGCCGGCCGAGGTCGTGCGCCAGACTGCGGATGTACGTCCCGGGAGAGCAGACGATGCGGAAGGACAGGTACGGAAGGTTGAGCGAGACGATCTCGAAGGATTCGATGTGGACCGTCGCGGCCGGAAGGTCCACGGGCCGGTTCTTCCGGGCGAACTTGTAGGAAGGGACGCTGCCGATCTTCTTGGCGGAAAAGGAAGGAGGCGTCTGGTCGATACTGCCGGTGAAGGTCTGGACGGCGCCGCGAATATCGCCTTCGCTGTACTGGACGGTCTTTTCCTCGCTGGTCGGCGATCCCGTGCGATCGTAGGTGTTGGTCGAGAAGCCGAAGCGCAGCTCGCCCTCATAGATCTTCGGTGAACTGGAAATGAATTGAGCCAGCCGGGTTGCCTTGCCGATCGCGATGGGGAGAACGCCGGTGGCCATCGGATCGAGCGTGCCGAGGTGACCGACCTTGGCAGTGTTGAATTTCTTCCGGATCGCATTCACGATGTCATGCGAAGTCCCGCCCTCCGGCTTGTCGATGATGAGGATTCCGTGCATTTCTAGCTTTGGACTCGACATTGCGTGTGAGCGACCCCCTGCCCTGCCTTCGGCACGGCTGTCCCCCTGTATCAGGGGGACAGCTGGCCGCGAAGCGGCCGGCAGGGGGTCGTTCACGAGAACTCTTCCTACTCCGGCTCGTGCTTGATTTGATCCAGCAGTTGCTCGATCCGCATGCCCTTCTCAACCAACTCGTCGTAGTCAAAGGAGAGTTCGGGAATGCGTCTCATGTGGTGCAGGCGCTTGCTGAGGGAGCGGCGGACGAAGCTGGTGGCCGATCGTAAGCCTTCCAGCGCCTTTTTCCGCTGTGTTTCATCGCCGAGAACCGTGACGAAGACATGACAATGCCGCAGGTCTGGTGAGACTTTGACGGCGGTCACCGTCGTGAGGCCGACCCGCGGATCCTGAATCTCGCGCTCGATGATCTCGCTGAGCTCGATCCGGAATTGTTCTTCAATGCGATCGATTCGTCTTCCCTGCATGGGGCTTCACACAATCTCGATATTGCTCTGTATCTGGCATTCCGGCGCAATTCGCTCCGCTTCTTCGGACGCTTCCTCGAGGACTTTCTTCAGAAACTGCTCGTCGGACCCCACCGTCACCACGCTGACCTGCGACCGCTGCCAGAGGTCCTGATGGTCGACCTCCGAAACGGAGACGTTGAACTTCGTCCGCAGCCGGTCTTTCAAACTGCGGACCACCATTCGCTTGTCCTTTAGAGATTGAGCGTGCGGAATGTGGATATCCAGAGTAAGTAGTGCAATTACTACCATGAAAATGAGACAGGCGCTTTCTTATACCCCGACGTCCGCCATCACTTTCTCTGTGACGAAGGCTTCGATCTGGTCGCCGTTCTTGACGTCGTTGTAGTTCTGGATACCGATGCCGCACTCGTAACCCCGGGCGACTTCGGAGGCGTCGTCTTTGAAGCGCTTGAGCGATGCAATCTTGCCTTCGAAGATGACGACGTTGTCGCGCAGCAGGCGGATCTCGGCGTTTCGCGCGATCTTGCCGTCGGTGACGTAACTGCCGGCGATGACGCCGACCTTCGGAATGCGGAACGTGTTCCGGACTTCCGCCGTGCCGAGATAGGTTTCCTTGAACACCGGTTCGAGCACACCCTGCATTGCGCGTTTGATTTCGTCGACGACGTTGTAAATGATCGTGTGCAGGCGGATATCGACCTTCTCGCGATTCGCGAGTTCCGCGGCCTTGCGCTCGGGCCGGACATTGAACCCGATGATGATGGCGTTCGATGCGGCGGCCAGCAGGACGTCGGTTTCCGTAATGGCACCGACGCTCGAGTGGAGAACACGGACTTTGACTTTATCGGTGCTGAGCTTGTTCAGCATTTCGGTCAGGGCTTCCTGCGATCCCTGCACATCGCACTTGAGGATCAGAGGCACTTCCTTGATTTCGCCCTCGGTCAACTGTTTGTGGAGTTGGTCCAGTGTGAGCCGCGAGGTCTTCGCCAGGGCGATGTCGCGCAGTTTTTCCTGCCGGGTGGCGACGATCTGACGGGCCTTCTTTTCGTCGGCGACGCAGAGGAACTGGTCGCCGGCGAGCGGCAAGCCTTCCAGTCCGAGAACTTCCACGGGGCTGGATGGGCCGGCTTCTTCGACCTTCTGGCCGTGTTCGTCGTACATCGCGCGGACTTTGCCGTATACGGCGCCGGCGATGAAATTGTCGCGCTCTTTGAGCGTTCCGTTCTGGACGAGCACCGTCGCCACGTTGCCGCGGCCGCGGTCGATTTTCGCTTCGAGAACGGCGCCCATCGCGGCGAGGGTGGGGTCGGCCTTGAGGTTCTGCAGGTCCGCGACGAGCAGGATCAATTCGAGCAACAGTTCGATATTTTTGCCGGTTTTTGCGGAAACCTCGACCATCGGCGTGTCGCCACCCCAGTCTTCGGCCTGCAGTCCGCGCTCCGCGAGTTCGCGCTTCACGCGCTCCGGATTGACTCCCGGCTTATCGATCTTGTTGATGGCGACGACGATCGGAACTTTTGCGGCTCGCGTGTGCGAGATCGACTCTTCCGTCTGAGGCATGACGCCATCATCTGCCGCGACGACCAAAACGACGATGTCCGTCACCTTCGCGCCGCGCGCCCGCATCAACGTGAATGCTTCGTGGCCCGGCGTGTCGAGGAAGGTGATCTTACGGTTTTGCGCCGTTACCTGGTAAGCGCCGATGTGCTGCGTGATGCCGCCCGCTTCCTGCTCGGTAACCCGGGTCTTGCGGATCGCATCGAGCAAGGATGTTTTTCCGTGATCGACGTGACCCATGATCGTTACGACTGGGGCGCGAGGCGCAGAATTTTCCGAGACGCTGACTTCGACGGCGTCCAGCATGACTTTTTCCTCGAAAGTGACGAATTCCGCCTCGGCATTGAATTCCTTCGCAATGGATTTCGCCATTTCCTTGTCGAGCGTCTGATTGATACTGGCGAAGACGCCCAGATCCATCAGTTTCCTCTGCACCTCTTTGGCGAGAACCCCGAGTTTTTCGGCGAGATCCTTCACCGTCAGACCTTCGGTCAACATCACCTTGCGATGTTCGCGGACCGGTTCGGGTTTGGGCTGCGGCCGCACAAAGGGGCCGTCGAGCTTCTTTTCCGCCTGCCGTTCATAGCGCTGCGAACGGTCCGGCCGCTGCTGCGGCAGTGGACGCCGCTGGTCGAGGGGTTGCGGCGGTGGCGGCGCTCCGCCGGGACGCACCCAGGGGCGTTGGCCTGCGGGTGGTGCGGGAGTCGCGCCACGATTCTGGAATCCTGGACCGGAAGGATGCCGTTGCTGGCCGGGGCCTCCGGGGCTCATCGGCCGCTGGCCCGGTCTGTCGTAAGGCCTGCCGGGCTGGCCGGCGGGAGCCGGAGGCGGAAGACGGTGATCGCGCCGCGCCTTGTCGAGCGCAATCTGCTGCATCGTTTTCCGTTGCTCATGCGGCGGCTCGACTTTCGGCGTCGGAAGAATCGGAGGTACCGCCGGGCCGATGCGAACCGGAGGCGGAATAATCCGCCCGCCGGAGGGTGTTGTGAGCGGCCGGGGCGGCTGTACGGGCGGCGCCGGTTGCACCGGCTGCGCAGCTATAGGCTGTTCCACTTTCGGAGGAGCCGGAGGCGGCGCTTGCGGTACAGGCGGCGCCGGTTGCGGTGGCACCGGTGCAGGCGCTGCAATCTTCGGCTCGGGTGCTTTTTCTTCGACTTTCGGCTCGGGTCTGGGTTCGGCTTTCGCTTCGACGTGAGGCGGTTCCGCTTCAACGGCGGCAGGCGCTGCAAGCTCGGCATGCGCTGCAACCTCCTCCTCCGGCTCGTCGACGGCAATGATGTCGTCGAAGTCCGCGGACGCCCTCTTTTCACCGGCCGCGCCAAACACACCGAGCTCGCGGCGGAGCCTGTCCGCAAGACGATCCTCAACCGTATTCGAATGCGACGTCACCGGCACGCCCATATGCTGCAATTCGCGAATGATCTCAGCGTTGTCGCGATTCAGCTCGCGGGCCAGCTGGTAAACTCGAAGCTTTGCCATTCCCTGTTTATGTCCTCTAAAGCGATCCCGAAACCGCGGAACAGTATCATCTATTTTACTCTTCCGGGGCGCTCTGATCGCTGGTTTCTTTATTCTCTGCCACCGGTTCAGGCGCCGGTTCGTCTTTGCTGAACAGTGCCTGATGCGCCAGGCGTTCCATATGATCCTGATAGGCAGGCGACTGCGTGTAATATTCCGACATCGCGTCGCTGATTTTCTCGATCGTCTTTTCTCCGATGCCCGGGACGTTCTGCAGGTCTTCGGGGGACAGATTCGCGAGTTCTTCGACAGTTGAGATGCCAGCCGTATTCAGCTTCTGGATCAGGCTCGCAGTCAGCCCGGGAATCGTGTCCAGAGGCGTCGGAATCTGCTCCTGAAGCATTGCCATCTGGCTTTCGACTTCGGCGCGCTTCTCCTCTTCGCTCTTGATATCGATGCGCCAGCCGATCAGCTTCGATGCCAGCCGCACGTTCTGGCCTTTCTTGCCGATGGCGAGCGAGAGCTGGCTGTCTTCGACGACCATTTCCATGATCTTGTCCGAACTGTCCACGATCGAGACCCGGCTGATTTTCGCGGGACTGATCGCATTCGTCGCGAAAGTGACGGTGTCATCGTTCCACTGGATGATGTCGATCTTCTCGCCCCGCAATTCCCGGATGATCGACTGGACGCGAGTACCCTTCATTCCGACGCATGCGCCGACCGGATCGACGTCCTTCTCGCGCGATGTGACGGCGATCTTCGTCCGTTCGCCGGCCTCGCGCGCAGTGCTCTTGATTTGCACCGTGCCGTCGTAGATTTCGGGGACTTCGGTCTGGAACAGGTGCTGAACCAGTTCGGGCACCGTGCGGGAAACGATGACCTGCGGTCCTTTCGCGGTTTTCTCGACTTTCGTGATGATCACCCGGATGCGGTCGCCGACCGAGAAGTTCTCGAGGCGGGACTGATCGCGCCTTCCGAGTTTCGCTTCGGTCTTGCCGAGTTCGACGATGATATCGCCGTTCTCGAACCGCTTCACGACGCAGTTCACAACCTCGCCGACATGCTTGTGGTATTCGGAGTAAACGCTTTCACGCTCGGCTTCGCGGACTTTCTGAAAGATGACCTGCTTGGCCATCTGCGCGGAAATGCGGCCGAGACCGACCGTGGGTTTCTTGAATTCGAGTTCTTCTTCGAGCTGAGCGTCAGGCTTGATCTCGCGAGCTTCGTCCAGCGTGATTTCCTTGCCGGGATTGGCAATCGTGTCCACTACTTTCTTTATGGCATAGACATCGATTTCGCCGGTCTCCGGGTTGATCCGGCCCCGCAATTCTTCGTTCGATTTGAAGTATTTGCGTGAAGCTACAACGATCGCATCCTCGATCGCATGGACCACGATTTGCGGATCGATCCCTTTTTCACGGCTGATCTGATCGATCGTTTGAAAAAGCACGTTCGACATCAGTTTTTACTCCCTTACGCCTCGCTTTTGCGCCGCTCTGCGTCCCAGTCGAATTCCAGTCTCGCTTCTTGAACGACGTCCAACGGGATCTCCAACAGATTGCCTTTCGGCAATTCCAACCGGACTTTTCCGTCATGGAGCCCCTGAAGACGTCCACGAAACACCTTTTGTTGATTCAGAGGAATACGGGTCTGGATTCTGGCCAATTTTCCATCGAAGCGAGTGTAGTCACTTTCCTTGACCAGTTTCCTGTCCAGACCGGGGGAGGAAACTTCCAACGTGTAAGCGGACGGAATCAGATCTTCAACATCAAGTACCGTTCCTACCTGTGCACTGACCAACTCGCAATCGTGGAGGGAAATGCCGTCCGGCTTGTCGATGAAAATCCGCAGGACCGCACTCTTGCCGCTGCCCTTTAGTTCCGCATCAACTAACTCATATCCTTGGCTTTGTGCCGTTTCTTCAATGAGCCGCCGTACCTGCTCCCACTCGACTCCCATGCTCATAACAACAAAAAAGTGGGCAAAACGCCCACTCAAAAGTTCCTTTTTGAGTATAGGTTTTCGCCCGTAGGTAAATCAATGGGTTAATTGCGCTATATGATCGGATTGAAATTCAGCAACGAATTCAGCCTTAGGAACGAAGTTTCACGACAAGAATGACCAGCGCGGCGGCGAAGCCGAGGGCGGTGTTGTATTCGCGGTTTGCGAGGTATTGGGAGAAAGCGAAGGAACGGGGGAAATGAAGGGTGGGCCGGGGGACGAAAACCGGCACGCGCGATTTGTAGAGCTGGAACTCTTCAGGAAAAAGGGCCTGCAGATGCGCTTGTTCGCGCGCGATCACCGCTGGGTAAATCGACAGGAACGGCACCAGCAACAGCGCAGCGGCGATCCAGCTGGCGCTCATGATGGCAAAGCCGCCGGTCAGGCAGGCGCTCCCGAAGTAAAGCGGGTTTCGTGTAAGCGCATAAACGCCGGAAGTCGCAAGGGCTGCATCCTTCCTGATGACGCCGGCCGCAAGACCGCGGAAGATCGTCCCCAGTACCGCCAGGGGGAGGCCCATCACGACCGATACCCGGGTCGGCGCGGCCAGATACAACACCACAGCCGCGATGACGAATCCGATCGGAACGCGAAGTCTCTGCGCCATTATTCGGCCGGTTGAAGCGCCGGCGAGCGCTCCGCCAGCATCAGGCGCTTGCGGCAAGCCTCATAAACCTGATCGACGGTGATGTCCACCATGCAGTGCCAGTGATCGAGAGGGCAGCGATCCCGCTCATAGCACGGCCTGCAGGAAAGCCGCCGTTCGACGACGATATCCTCGCGCCGGAACGGTCCGTTCCGGTCGCTGCTGGTTGGACCGAAGATCGATACGATCGGGGCGCCCACGGCCGCAGCGAAGTGCATGGGACCGGTATCTCCTCCGACAAACAGTCTTGCCGGTTCGCAAAGCGCCACGAGTTCCTCGAGCGTGGTCTGCACTTCGCGCACGCCCTTGCCGGCTGCGCGAATCAGCGTCCTGGCCATTTCTTCTTCGCCGGGTCCCCAGGTGACGACGACCGGGAAACCGTCGGCCATCAAGCGCGCCGCGAGCTCGCCATATCGCTCCGGATGCCAACACTTGGTCGGCCAGTTGCCGCCCGGGTTGATCACGATGTAGTCCGACAGACCCTCGAGCTTCTTCTCCACCGCAATCCGGGCAGCGCTGCCGGCCTGTAGCCGGACTTCGGTCTCCCAGACCGGGTCGATGTTCAGTGGTTTCAGCAGTTCCATCTGCTGATCGATGATATGAATGCGCTTCGGGGTAACGACTTCTGTGTAAAAGAACCGGCTGACCGATTCCTTCAGAAAGTCGCGTTCCCAGCCGATACGGACGGGAGCGCCCGATAGATACGCGAAGAAAGCGGACTTCAATAAGCCTTGGAAGTCGATCGTACAGTCGTAGCCATCGGTGCTCAGAGCCCACACCAGTTCGGCGATTTCCTTCGCGCTTCCGATGCCCGGGCTGTTGCGCCATTGATAGGTATCGATCGGAATGAGGCGCACGTCGAGGCCGCTCAGTTCCACCACGATCTTGTTCTTCTGCTCGATAAGCCAATCGATTTCGGCTCCTGGGAAGGCCTTGCGCAACTGCGCAACCGAGGGCAGGCAGTGGACAATGTCCCCGAGCGAGCCGAATTTCACGACGAGGAATCGGCTGGGTTTCGATCTTGTCATCGGGTCCTTCATTCCGGCTGCGCGCTATCGCGCTTGCGCTTCGCCTATTCCGGCTGCGCGCGCAGAATTCTGTCTATGATATCGCGGGTCGAGTGATTTTTCGCATCACCCGCGATCCGGACCGCGCCGCCGTTCTCCAGTACTTTAGCCCGTTCGGGAACCGTTTGTTCCGTGTAGTCCGTGCCTTTGGCATGGATGGCAGGCTTCAGCACATCCAATATACGTGAGACGTCGCTTTCATCAAAAAGGAGCACATAGTCGACGCAGCGCAGCGCCGAGACCAGCGACACTCTCTCATCCTGCGACAGGATGGGCCGGCCGGAATCTTTGATCAGCCGTATCGAAGCGTCGCTGTTGATCGCGACGACGAGGACGTCGCCCAGAGCCCGCGCGCCTTCGAGATAGCGCAGATGGCCGACGTGCAGAATGTCGAAGCAGCCGTTGGCCAGAACAACTTTTCTGCCCTTGAGAAGCGGCGGCAGTTCCGAGACATCCCGCAGCTTCATGCGTCCGCCTCGACGGCCTGGACCAGTTCGTCGCGGGTTACCGGACGGGTTCCGTACTTCATCACGACGATCCCGCCGGCATAGTTGGCGAGGCGTGCCGCTTCCGCGTAGCTCGCGCCGCCGGCCAGAGCGAGAGTGAAGGTGGCGATGACGGTGTCGCCCGCGCCCGTGACGTCGGCGACCTCGTCGGATCCATGGATCGGGATATGTGTCGTTTTCTTTCCGCGCTCGAACAACGCCATGCCATCTTTGCCGCGGGTGATCAGCAGCGCTTCGTGCTTGAGCTTCCGGAGCAGCGTCCGTCCTGCCCATTCAAGTTTCCCGGCATCGTCGCCGATGGAAACGCCGAGTGCGGTTTCGACTTCAGGTTCATTCGGCGTCGCTGCCGTCATTCCGGAAAAACTCAGCAGCGAGAATCTCGAATCGATCGTTGCCGGAATCGAATTCTTCCAGGTTTTCGCGATCACCTGCGGATTGGCGAGGCCGTAGCCGTAATCCGAAACCAGCAAGCCGTCCGCGTCCTGGATCGCGAGCTTGAATTTTCGTTCGGCGGCCTGCCGCGCTTTATCGTCACGAAGCGGTGCGCCCGCATCCAGCCGGACGATCTGCTGCCGCTGGGAATGGACGGCGCCGGCGAGAATCCGGGTTTTTGAGGGCGTTCGATAGGACTTTGCCATAACGATTCCGCCGACGCCGATTCCGAGGCCGGCAAAGCATGCGATCAGGCGCTGTCCCTCCGCATCGTCGCCGACGATCCCCACCGGAATCGGCCTGGCTCCGAGGGCGGCCAGGTTGTGGATCGCGTTCGCGCCGCCGCCAGGCACGATTTGCGTTTCGCGGTGATTGAGGATGAGAACCGGAGCCTCGCGTGAGATTCTCGAAATTTCACCGTACACGAAGACATCCGCCACCAGGTCACCGAAAACGACGACGCGCTTGCCTTTGAAGCGGTCGATGATCTGGCGCAGCGGATTCATTTAAATGCTCCGGACAGGATGCCGTCCACGGCTTCCATCAGGTTCCCGACAATGAAGTGCGGTTGCTGTTCGTTGGCTTTGTATTTTTCACGCTGATCGCGGCCATAGCCGGTAAGAACCAGGATGCTCGTCGCTCCGACGCGATGAGCGGTTTCGATATCGACGAATTTATCGCCAATGACGTACGACTTGCGGAGGTCTATATCCAGGTCCTGACGCGCCCGAAGCAGCATCCCCGGATTCGGTTTGCGGCAATCGCAGCCGGCTTCCGGCTGGTGGGGGCAGATGTAGATGGCGTCCAGCGAGGCTTCATGCCGCGCGAGCTCGGTCTTCAGAATCGCATGAACTTCATCGACAGTGGATTCGTTGAAGTAGCCCCGTCCGATGCCCGATTGATTGGTGATAAGGATCGCCTTCATTCCGCTCTCGTTGATCTTGCGGATTGCCGGTCCCGCCCAGGGGAACGGTTGATAAAGCCCCGAATGATACATGTAGCCGACTTCTTCCGAAACCGTGCCGTCCCGATCCATAAATACGGCGCTAAACACCGATCAGCTCCCGCGCCGCGCGGCAGACGTCATCCACTTTCACGCCTGTCATGCAGCGGTGATCGATCGGACATTCCCTGAGAAGGCAGGGACTGCATTCGACCTGCTGTTTCACGATCCGTGTGCGGGCGCCGCAGGGAGACGTGACACGGTCGTCGGTCGAGCCGAAAACCGCGACGGTCGGCACCCCCAGCGCCGCGGCGATGTGCATCGGACCGGAATCGTTGGTGATCATCAGTGAAGATTCCGAAAGGACGCCGATCAACGTTTCGAGCGATGTTTTCCCGTTCAAAATGGCGGTGCGGCCTGTGATCTGGCCGGCCACTTCTTCGGCGATGCCGCGCTCGCTTTCCGATCCGATGAGAACGACGGACAGTTTTAACTCCCCCGACAGCGCGTTCGCGACGCTCGCAAAGCGATCGGCATACCATCGCTTGGCAGCGCCATACGCCGCTCCAGGGTTCAACACCAGAAACGGCGAGCCGGCCGCGATGCCTTCGCTTGCGAGAAGACGCCGGGCGGCCTCGCGTTCTGCCGCAGTGGCCCGAATTTCTATCGATGGCTGGACGGCGCCCGGCGTAACCGTTTTCACGAGATCGAGATAGTAGTGCGTCTGATGCCGAACTTCCGCCACAGGCTTCATGGACGTTGTCAGCATCCAGCGTCGCGCGTCCGTCGCGTAGCCGACGCGCTGCCGGACACCGCCTGCAAACATCATCAGCGCGGATTCGAATGAGTTTGGTAGAAGGAGGGCGAGATCGAATTCCCCCGCGCGGATCTCGCGCGTGACGCGCCTCCAGTCCGTCAGGCTGGAGGGTTTGGGTTCGCTCCAGACCCTGTCGATAAACGGCGCGGAGGTGAACAGCCCCGCCACCCATGGACGAACCATCAATGTGATTTCAGCTTCTGCAAAGTTTTCCCGAACCGCTTTCATCGCGGGGATCGCGAGAACGGCGTCTCCCACCCAGTTCGGTCCACGGATCAGAATTTTTTTCATGCCATCTGTGTCTGAATTGCGCATGCACAAAAAGTTCTCACAAGCCGTGTTTCCCCGTGGCCTCGCCTACCTGCCTGTAAAACACTTTCTCAGGATTAGTCCCATCAACTCCTCAAACGCCCGAATCTTAGCAGAGATCCGAAGGTAGCAGAACGGGCGGCTTGTCAGGCCGTGCAGACGGACTGCATCTTTTTCAGTGGTAAGCAGGAGCTCTCCCCCCAGCTTCTCAAGCTCACGGGTTGAATAGCGATGATGGTCGGCAAAATGAACGCATTCGGCGGGTTGGATGCCCATCGAACGGACGGCCATGAAGAATCGTTCGGGTTTTGCGATCCCCCCGAAGGCCACGATGCGCCGGCCATTCAGGGTCGCCACCGGTACTTCCGCCCCATCCTTATATATACCTTCGATCTCTGTCCGCACGGCGAAGGTTGGAACGGAAAGATCCGGCCCCGGTACGCCCTCGATCTCCTGCACGCATGCGGCATGGGCGCGGGCAATGGCCGATTTGGGTTCGCGCCACCGGCCGGCCGGCAGCAATGCTTCACCCTCAGCCCATTCGATCGGATCGATCGAAACAATATCGAAGTCGCGATGCAGGTGGCGATGCTGGAAGCCATCATCGAGGATGAAAATGTTTCCCGATTGCTTCTGTTGGGCAACCAGGCCCGCCTCGTATCGATCGGCTCCAACCACAACCGGAACGTTCCCCAGGCGCTGTTTCATCAGCATCGGTTCATCGCCGCATTGTTCCCAGTCGGACTCCGCGATGACTATGCCCCGGCTGACTCTGCGATAGCCGCGTGAAAGGATCACGGGCCGGAAGCCTCGATCGCGCAGTTGTTCGGCGATAGCGATGACGATGGGAGTCTTGCCGGTTCCTCCAAGGGTCAGGTTGCCGACGCTGATGACGGGATAACTCAATCGCCGCGTGGGAAGGATTCCGGACTCATAGAGCCTGGCGCGGGCTTTGACGAGAAGACCGAAGGCCCGGCTCACCGGCTCGCCCCGATCGGTTCAAGGACCTGGAGCACGCGGTCGGTCGCTCCGCTGTTGCGTTCGACCACCGCCAGCGCCTTCCCGCCGATATCCTCTGCTTTTGCCGGGTTTGAAAGAACATCAGATAAGGCCGCAGCAAGTTGAGACGACTCGCCGATTTGAATTGCCGCGTTTGCTTCAAGGAACAGGCGGGTAATGTCCCGAAAGTTTTCCATATGCGGGCCAAATACGACTGGCTTGCCGCATCGTGCAGGCTCGAGGATATTGTGGCCGCCGCGTGCCACCAGCGACCCTCCGACAAATACGACAGTGGCGTAGTGGAAAAGCGCCGCAAGTTCTCCAATCGAATCCAATAGCAGGATTGGGGCTGCCGGCGAGTTGGAAATCCGCACTTCTGTTCGGCGGATGGCTTCCGCCCCGGATCGTTTCAGCATTTCGTCCACGGCATCGAACCGTTCGGGATTCCTTGGGGCGATCACGAGACGCAAATCGGGATGGAGCGTTCTCACCTGCCGGAAGGCATCCAGGATGAACTCTTCTTCGCCCGGCATTGTGCTCGCTGCAATCCAGACCTTTTTCCATCCTTCGAGCAAGTGGACGAGTTCGGTCTTCACGGTTCCGGAGCGTGGTGCGACGTCATATTTAAGGTTTCCGAACACCGTCACCTTTTGGGGGTCGGCGCCGATCGCCTCAATCCGCTCGCGATCCAGTTCCGATTGCATGCCGATGATCGAGTAGCTTTCGAACACCCGGCGAAGCCAGTGACGGATCAATCGATATCGCGCGAACGACTTGTCCGAGATTCTGCCGTTGATCATGACGACCCGTATTCCGCGGTTTCTGCAGGTCTTCAGGAAGTTCGGCCAGATCTCCGTTTCCGCAATGATCATCAACTCCGGATTGACGCGATCCAGAGTCCGCTGCACGCACCAGGGAAGATCGATCGGAAAGTACATCGTATGGTCCACAATGTCCCGGCGATCGCGCGCGAGCTGTTGTCCGGCGGGAGTTGCAGTTGAGACCACCAGGGGCTTATCGGGAAACTGTTCGCGCAGCCGCTCCAAAAGTCTCTCGACCGCCTTGACCTCGCCAACGGACACGGCATGCACCCAGATGCTTCCCCGCAATTGCGGCAACTTCAGAAATCCAAGACGGTCGGCCAGAGTTGGGGCATACTTGCGGAACCGAACGAGATAATAAGGAAAGCTGACAATCAGGCCCAGCGCGAGGATCAAGGTGTATGTGAAATACATGCCCGCCGCAGAGTATACTTTTTTATTTGGTTGTCGCGAAGCGCAAGCGCGGTAGCGCGCAGCGGATTAATGAGAGGAGCAATTATGGCTATTAAAGTGGGGATTAACGGCTTCGGCCGTATCGGGAGGAATCTCTACCGGACTGCAGTAGGCGATAAAGACATCGAAATCGTTGCAGTTAACGACATCACGGATCCCAAGACACTGGCGCATCTCTTGAAGTACGATTCGGTGCTGGGAAACCTTAAGGGCGAAGTAAAGCCTGGCGAGGACAGCATCGTTGTCGACGGCAAGCCGATCAAGGTATTCAAAGAGCGGGATCCGGGAAAGATCGACTGGCCTGCGCTGGGAATCGACGTTGTGGTCGAGTCCACCGGACTCTTTACCAACGCGGAAGACGCACGTAAGCATATGCGCGGCTCCGTCAAAAAGGTGATCATCTCGGCTCCTGCGAAGGGCGAGGATCTTACGGTTTGCCTCGGCGTGAACGATAAGAGCTACGATCCTGCGAAACACAACATTATTTCCAATGCATCCTGCACAACAAATTGCCTGGCGCCGCTCGCGAAGGTATTGAATGAATCATTCGGAATCGAAACCGGATTGATGACGACGGTCCACTCGTATACCAACGACCAGAAGCTTCTCGATCTGCCTCACTCGGATATGCGGCGCGCCCGCGCGGCAGCTTTGTCGATGATCCCGACATCGACGGGGGCAGCGAAGGCGATCGGCCTGGTTCTACCGGAACTCAAGGGCAAACTGGACGGAATCGCGATTCGCGTTCCCACCCCGGACGTATCGATCGTGGATCTGACGGTCCGCACGGCGAAACCGGTTACCGCCGAGTCCGTCAACAGCGCTTTGAAAGCGGCTGCCGATGGACCTATGAAAGGCATCCTTCAGTACACGGATGAAGAACTGGTTTCGGCGGATTTCCTGCACAATCCGCACTCTTCAATCGTGGACGGGCCGCTGACGAAAACGGTGGGAGACCGCATGGTGAAGGTCTTTTCGTGGTACGACAACGAATGGGGCTTCAGCGTTCGTCTGCGAGACTGCATCAAACTGGTCGCGAAATAGGCGAAACGCTTTGAACAAGCTATCGATTTCAGATTTGGCATTGTCCGGCAAGCGCGTGTTCATGCGTGTGGATTTCAACGTCCCGCTGGCGGACGGCAAGATCACCGATGATACGCGGATCACGGCCGCCCTCCCTTCGATTCAATATGTGCTGGATAAAGGCGGGCGGCTGATTCTCGCGTCGCACCTGGGACGCCCCAAGGGAAAGCCGGAGCCAAAGTACAGTTTGAAGCCGGCTGCGGTTCGATTGGGAGAATTGCTTAAACGCCAGGTCCCGCTTGCGCCGGATTGCGTCGGTCCCGAAGTCGAGCGGATGGTTGGCGCGCTCGAGAACGGCGGCGTCCTGCTTCTCGAGAACCTCCGTTTCCACGCGGAAGAAGAAAAGAACGATCCTGCTTTTGCAAAGCAACTCGCGGCCCTCTGCGACGTATATATAAATGATGCGTTCGGCGCTGCTCACCGGGCGCATGCGTCGACGGCGGGCATCGCGGGCTACGTCAACCAGTCGGCGGCTGGATTTTTGATGCAGAAGGAAATCGAGTCTCTGAATCACGCGCTGACCAAAGCCGAAAAACCGTATGTTTCGATCGTCGGCGGGGCGAAGATCTCGGACAAGATCGAGCTGATCGAAAACTTCATCAGCATCGCAGACACCATCCTGATCGGTGGTGCGATGGCGTACACCTTTCTCCGGGCGAAAGGGATTCAGACCGGCAAATCGCTTGTCGAAAGCGACAAGATCGAGCTGGCAAAGGAACTGATGACAAAAGCGGCGCAAAGGAATGTCTCGCTGCAGTTGCCGGTGGATCACGTCGTCGCGCCTGCTCTGGACAGCAGCGAGGCGAAAACGGTACCGGTTGAACAGACGCCCGCGGACCAGATGGGATTGGACATCGGACCGGAAACCGTTCGCCTCTACTCCGGGATCATCCGCGCGGCGAAAACCATTGTGTGGAACGGCCCGATGGGCGTTTTTGAGAATCCGAAGTTCGCACAAGGGACATTTGCGATCGCGCGCGCCGTTGCGGAAGCAAATGCGTTTTCGATTGTGGGTGGGGGCGATTCCGCTGCCGCCGTGGCGCAGTCGGGCATGGAATCCAAAATTACGCATATCTCCACCGGTGGTGGTGCATCGCTGGAGTTTCTGTCGGGGCAGAAGTTGCCGGGCGTCGAGGTTTTAACGGACAGAGCATGAGCGGAGCGAATGCAAGCCCGCTAGGGCGCAGCAAGTAAGAAGATGAGAAGACCAGTCATTGCGGGAAACTGGAAGATGTTCAAGACGCGGGGGGAGACGAGTGCGTTCTTCGAAGGGCTGCTCCCGCAGATTCAAACCGTCAAGCATTGTGAAATCGTGGTCGCTCCACCCTTCACGGCACTTTCGACCGCGGTCGACCAGGCCTCCGGAACCATCGTCAGGATCTCGGCCCAGGACGTTCATTGGGAAAAAGAGGGCGCGTTCACCGGAGAAGTTTCCGTCCGGATGCTTCGAGAGGTCGGCTGCACCTATACGATCATCGGGCATTCCGAGCGCCGTCAATATTTCGGTGAAACCGACCAAACGGTTCAGAAGAAAACGCTTACGGCAGTCGCGGGAGGCTTGAAAGCGATCGTCTGCGTGGGTGAAGTGCTGGCGGAACGGGATGCCGGACAGGCGGTGGATGTGGTCAGGCGGCAGGTGCAGAATGGGTTAGCTGGGTTGACCGGGCCCGACCTTTCCAATATTATTGTGGCTTACGAGCCGGTATGGGCCATCGGCACTGGGCGTACTGCAACACCTGAAATCGCCGCCGAAATGCACGCCGCAATCCGCAAGACCTACGCAGAAATCTATAACGAGGCTGCAGCAGATGCGCTTCGCATTCTGTACGGCGGAAGCGTCAAGCCTGACAATATTTCGGCTCTGATGAAAAAAGAGGATATCGATGGCGCCCTGGTCGGAGGCGCAAGCCTGGATCCGGCCTCGTTTGCAGCCATCATTAATAGCAACTAAATCAATGCTTACTATACTGACGATTTTGCACGTTCTCGTTTGCATATTTCTGATTTTCGTCGTGCTCCTTCAGCAGGCTCAAAACGCGGATTGGTCCGGAGCCTTCGGCGGCGGTGGCACCCAGACGGCGTTTGGACAGCGCGGAGCCGGCACGCTCCTGAGCAAGGCGACGACCGTCTCCGCCGTCATATTCATGATCACGTCGATGGCTTTGACGATTATGATTACACGGCCGGGCGGCAATTCGGTCGTTCGTGAAGGCGCAAAACAAAATCAGTCGCAACAACAGCAGCAACCGCAGCCGGCCCAACAGGCTCCGGCCCAGCCGCAGCAACAGCAAAGTGCTCCGGCTCCGGCCACGCCAGGCACGCCGGAAAAGAAGTAATGTAGCCGCGGGCGGCGGTCACTGTGACCTTACGTCCGCGAGACCTCGCCGAAGTGGTGGAACTGGCAGACACACCATCTTGAGGGGGTGGCGCCGCAAGGCGTGCGGGTTCGAATCCCGCCTTCGGCATCAACGATCTAGCCGTACCCTGCACCGGGGTACAGTACATTCAGCGCAAACGTAAATATCGGATCGAAGAGTTTGTCGAACAGGAACCATGCGGCGATGATGCCTGCCATGCTGAAGGTGGGGTCGCGAATGAATTCCAGGAACCGCAAGGCGGCGCGTTCGCTCATGAGAACGGTGATTCCGGTGCTTCCGTCCAGCGGCGGTACCGGCAGTAAATTAAACGTTCCCAGCAGCAGGTTTTCAAAAAACAGGACGCTGATGAACATTGCGGCGAAGGTCAGAATCGGAGTCGACTCCGGATGGACGGCTTCCGTGATGTGTGTAAATCCGGCCGAGCTGGGTTGTTGAAATACACCCGCGGCCATGCCGGCGCGGATACCGATTGCCGCGATGAGCATTAACGCAAAGTTCGCGCCGGGTCCCGCCAACGACATCCAGGCGGCGCGCCTGGGATATCGGGCCTGCCAGAACGGATCGTAAGGCGCGCTCGCCCAACCGATCATCCAGCCTCCAAGCAGGAACGAGAAAATCGGCACGAGCATCATTCCAAACGGTTCCCGCCGCATGTGAGGAATGGGATTCAGCGTGACCTGCCCGCCGTGGAAAGCCGTCAGGTCGCCGCCCCATTTGGCAGCCAGCGAGTGCGAGGCCTCATGACAAGTCGTCGAAAACAAAAACACGATGTACCAGATAAGACCTTGGGCCAGGAATTCCGGTGAAAGCTGCTGCATCGATCTTCATGTTACTCGAAAGGCGGCAGAAATCAGATTAGACTAACGCGCACGCATGACGAAAACGGACTTGACGGCCCATCTCGAAGTCATCCGGCAGAACGTAACAGCGGGCCTCGCCGCCCTCGCGGTTCTTTCATCAAAGGAAGCGCGGCCGTTGCTCGAAAATGGTGCGGCTCAGTTCGGAAATTTCCGCGTGGACTTCTACGAAATCGCTCTCCTTATGAGGGAAGATGAGAAAAAAGCGGCTTTCACCGCGCAGTTCGTCCAGTTGCTGATTCGAACCCTCGTCCGAGAGCCGTTCGATCTGATCGTTCAGTACTGCGATTCCAGCAGCCAATCGGCCTCGCTAAAACAACAGGATTGGTACAGGTTCGCTCGCTTCATTCGCGATGCCATTGCCCGCGGTTTCCGTTTCGAATTCAACTCCTTCGACAGGGGGCTGGCCATGCCCGTCGTATGGAAGGACAAGAAGATAACAGGCGCTCACGATGGCCAGCCTATCGAATTGGATTTCTTCGGCATGTTCGACGCCTGGGCTCTCTTCACAGAGATGAAGGCCTTCGCGGCACGCCTCGCTTAGCCACGGCCCCGTCAAAAGTAGTTTAGCCGCAGATGACGCAGATGAAGCGGATGGGGCGCGAACAGGGACTTATGATGCCCCCCCATCCGCGTCATCTGCGTCATCTGCGGCTAAAACCTCTTTCGAAGAATCATAAGATAGCTGCATGCCCAAACGATATCCTGAAGAAAGCAGGTATGCAGCCAGGAAAGAATAGGAGAGCACATGGCTATCAGCGCGCGGAACCAGCTCAAGGGCAAGATCACTGAAATCATTATGGGAGACGTGATGGCGCACATCACGATTCGCGTCGGACAGAATGTCATCGATTCCGTCATTACTCGAAAGAGCGCCGAGGAACTCCAGTTGAAAAAAGGCGACAGCGTGATCGCTGTGGTTAAAGCCACCGAGGTCATGGTCCACAAAGGCAACTGAGCGGTTCCGCGACACCGCCGATCCATCCATAAAAAATCGATAAACGCCCTTGTAACTCATAGTTGCATACGTGATTCGTCTTCTTGCGTCCAATGTACATCGTGGTACGATATCTACCAACGATGTGTGTGAATGATGAAAGGAGACCCACGTGAAGCGACGAATTCAAAACGTCAGCCTTATTTTGGCGATAGCTGCTTTCGCTCTCGCAGGCTGCAAGAAACATGTGGCGGCGAACACGCCGACACCCGCGCCTGCACCGGCGCCTCAACGCGCTGCCGCACCCACGATTACCTTGAGAGCCACTCCCGGCGCTCTGGACCGGGGACAGGCGGCAACTCTGCAGTGGGATGCAAAGAACGCGACAAACGTTCAAATCCAGCCGGCGGTCGGTACGGTTACGAGCACGGGCTCGCGGTCCGTTAATCCGACCTCCTCTGTGACCTACACGGCGACCGCGACCGGACCGGGTGGGTCAGCATCAGACTCTGCGCGAATTACGGTTCGCGTCCCCGCTGCGCCGGCTGCCCGGGCCACGCCGCGTGCGGCTCCGAATGTCAACATGGCGGACCTCTTCAGACAAAACGTCGAGATGGTCCATTTCGATTACGACAAAGCCGATATCCGTCCCGATCAGATTGCGCGCTTGCAGAACGATGCGGCATGGCTGAAACAGCATCCCGGCGTCAAGTTCACCGTAGAGGGGCATTGTGACGATCGCGGCAGTGAAGAGTACAACCTCGGATTAGGCGATCGCCGGGCGAATGCGGTGAAAGAGTATCTCGTGAAGCAGGGCGTGCCTCAGACGGTCATTACAACGATCAGCTATGGCGAAGAACGGCCCCTGTGCCGCGATGATAATGAACAGTGTTTCCAGCAAAACCGCCGGGCGGCATTTTCGCCGGCATCATGATCGTGAGTCCTGGCAGATGTATTCAAACATCTCGCCGTCTTTGACCCATGATGATGGCGACTTCTCGGTAATGGTCCACTTGCCGGACCATGGTTTGGTATACGCACCAGGATCGTCGATCGTGAATTCGTAGCTCAGCGTCTTGAGATTCGGTCGCGAGATCCTCTCGGTCATGTGAAGCTGTTGGGTCGTCGGATACGATCCGGCGACCCACTGCTTCTCGTTAAAGCCTACCGTGTCGATGACGAGAGTATCTTCTTCCCAGTGGCCGGTCGAATGGCCAAGAAACGTCGGCCTCAAATCTTCGCCTGCAGGATGCGGCCGTCCATCCATGTAGATAACCCGCCAGGAATGTGGTCCCGCGATATTCAGGATAAAGATACGTTTCAGCTCCGGTACGTCGACGATTTCGAAACCCGGAGCATTGAAGAACGACGGACCCGCGCCCGGTTTGCAACTTACCAGGGGTGGGTACAAGTCGTTTCGGGATGTCCTGTATTGATAGAGAGCCCTCGCCCAGGGTTGGAGTGGAACGTCCGCCGCGCGCGGCATCCCGCCAAGACCGGGCCGCACTTCCCAGTAACCCTTCTGATCGTGCGTCGAGCCGAGATTGACGTGGCCATCGGGCCAGCGTGGCGCAGCTTCGGTTGCCGGACCTGCCTGTGAAAACGAAAGAACTGTAAGAGAACACAGAATTACGAGCACCATCGCGATTCTGACGGCGAGCTTCAACACGGATACCTCCGCCTGTTACCGCATCGGCAACTTCTGTCCGCTGGCGAGAATCATGTGAGTCGTCTGCTCCGATCCGGCAGCGTTTGTTCCGTCCTTTGCCAGGGCAGCCGCTTCAACGGTGACTTTGTCGCCAATCTTCACCGTATCGCGCTTCCATCCGCCGCGAACCAGGGCGTACGGTGGACCCATTTCAATCTTGAAACTCTTGACGGCGCCACTCTCATCCTTGGAATCGATGAAAACGAACGCGTGCGGATTCACCCAGTCGAGTTTCGTTACGGTTCCGGAGACCGTCATGGTCTTCTTCGAATCGTACTCCGCGTCGAACGAGTGATGCGCCGCCGCCGGCTTTACGCTCAAAAGCATCAAGCTGACTGCTGCAAGTGATCCAATCGCTTTAAGTTTCATAATCGTCCCTCAGCGGATGAATGTTGACTCCGCGTTATCCTCACAGAAATATTCCTGAATATCCTGGTCCGGTATCCACTGCACCGTCCAGGCTGCTGTCCATGCTCTCGTGTATGCGCGCGGATCGTCGATCGTGACTTCATATTTTAATGTGTTCTGGCCCGTTCGCGTGAATCGTTCGGTCAGATGAAGCGCTTCCGTGCTCGGCAGGCCGTTGCCGGACAGCCAGAACTTCTCGTTGTATCCGATGGAATCCACAACCAGCGTGTCTTTTTCCCAGTGTCCGACAGAGTTACCGTAATAGCCCGGGACGACCTCCGCTGCCGTACCCTGCGGCCGCCCGTCCGTGTAGATGACTCGCCAGTTGCGGTCTCCGCCTCCGAGCAGCACCAATATCCGGCCGAGTTCCTTCTGTTCTACGAGTTGAAAGCCGTTCGGCATCTGAAACTGCCGCGGGCCCCCCGCCGGAATGCACCGGGCCACGGGATCCTCTTTGAAGAATGTTCGCTGCCGGTGCTCGAAGAGCGCCTCGGCCCAAGGCTGAAACGGCGCGACTTTGCCGGCATCCGCGAGGTTCCCCAGAAGACCGTCATCGGACATCGGAATCTTTGCGCCGGTATTTTCCACGATAACTTTCGCGCTTGCTGCTCCCCAATATCCCTTCTTGCCTGCCGGAGGACCCAACCGGATCTGGCCATCAGGCCAGCGGGGGACCGGCGCGGCAGCCGCCGTAGCCCCGCGCGTAGCGGGCACAGTGAAGAGTTTCTTTCCGGTCTTCGTCAGGACTACGGATTTCTCCGACGCCTGCCGGACTTCCCCCCGCGCCGGGACGCCTTCGACCATCACCTGATCGCCAATGTGCAGTGCGCCTGGCTTCCAGCCGTCTCTCTCCAGGTCCAGGGGGCTGCCGAACTCGATTGCCCAATTCGTGACGGTGCCGGAAGGATCGCGCACATCAATGAAGAAGAATGCGCTGGGATTGACCCAGTCGATTCGCGTGACTACCCCCCGAAGGGTGATTTGTCTGCCGGCTTCGTAGCTCATCGAGAACGACCGCTGCGCTGCTGCGGGCTGTGCCGCTGAAGAAATGCCGGCGATAACGAGTGCGAAAATGGTGCGTGTAATTGCGTTCACGTTAATCCCTGGTGAGCCGGAAGTCGCCTTTTGCCGTACCTTGCATCCACGAGCCGCTGAGCTTCCGATGATATGAACCGATATCGTCGAGCTTACCCTCGGCTGTAATGTGAACGGTCTTGCCGGACGGATCTTTCGAGTCGGCTTCGATACGAACGCTCCAATTCGTCACATCCAGAAAAATGCTTGGAATCTGCACGGCGTTGTCGCCGGGATTCAGGACGCCGCTGACATTCTTTCCATCCCAGCTCATCACCAGAGTCAAATGCGTGCGCTGACTGACGCTCGGACCCCAGTCCCCGGACCATGTCCCGCTAAGCGGGTGTCCTTCCTGTGCAACAGCGGCAGCGGCAAGGCATAAACCAGCGAGAATGCAAAAGAAATAGAAGGTTCTTTTGAGCATGAATCCCCCGACTTAATGTATGCGGAATATAGCTCTTCTGTCGGCCGGCGCGCAATGTCAGACGTTACAAATGGGCAATCAGCGGCGTCAGCGTCAGCGGGCTAAGCAGCGTAGAAACAAATACCGCGCTGGT
Organism: Terriglobia bacterium; assembly: GCA_036496425.1. Taxonomy (NCBI): domain Bacteria; kingdom Pseudomonadati; phylum Acidobacteriota; class Terriglobia; species Terriglobia bacterium. The sequence goes on from DASXLG010000304.1 coordinate 47,961, forward strand.
GACAAACGAGGGCGCGATCTCAAACTCGAGCGCCAGAATGGTTGTCACGACGGCAACCGGCATCGAGGCCAGGATCACTCCGGCCTGACGTGCCGGGCCGGACAAACCCAGCAAGGCGGCCAGTCCAAGTGCGACCAAAGGCGCTGCAATGAGCGACAGCACCACCGCAACCCCCACGAGTGCCGGCCGCGCCGGCTTCGTCGCACGTTCGAGTTGCATCCCGAGCACGAGCACCATGGTGGGCAGAGCCGCGTCACTCAGCATTCCGATCGGACGCATGAAGGCCATCGGCACCGGGATTCCCATCCCGATGACGATGAAGGCCGCCACCACACCATAAATCGCAGGAATCTTCGTGATGCCGATCACCGCCTGCCTGATGCTGCGGCGTCCGGCGGCGGCGAGGAATACTCCGACGGTGTAGGTCAGAATTGAGCTCGTTACAAAGTAGACCGTCGCATGTGTCAGCGCCTCGGCTCCAAACGCGAAGAGAACGACCGGCAGTCCGTAATTTCCGCCGTTCGAAAACATCACGACGAGCAGGAAGGCGCTCAGTTCCGACCGGTCGAGGCGGAAAGGAATCACAATGACGCGGGCCAGCACGCCCATCGCCGCTGTAACCAGCACTGCCATGAGCGCCATCCTTCCGACCTGCGGTCCAGTCATTTTCGACGTGACGAGCAGCCGGAAACCAAGGCAGGGCACCAGCGCATAAAATACCACGTGCGATAGTGTTCTTACGCTTGCCTGCAACTTTCGGGCAAGCAGGAAGCCGATGCCGGCGATCACGAAGATAGGAAGTATGTCTGCGGCGAAGATCGAGAGCAGCAGATTCACGAGATTTTCTTTTTCAATTGACCGCAAGCGCTGGAAATATCGTTCCCTCGATTTTTGCGGATGAATGTGGCGATGCCATTCCGGAGGAGGACTTCCTGAAACGCCAGGACTGTCCTATCGTCCGGCCGTTCGAACGATATTTCATCAGCCGGGTTCAGTGGTATCAGATTCACTTTGACGGTCATCCCACGGACGAGCCGCGATAATTCTTCGGCGTCCGAAAGCGAATCGGTAATCCCCCGCATCATCACGCATTCGAACATCACGCGCTTTTGCCGCTGGGGCGGCAACTCCTGCACGGCGGCGATAACTTCCTCGATCGGATACTTTCGATTGATGGGCATCAGGTTGTCTCGAACGCTGTTGGTCGCGCCGGTTAGTGAGATTGAAAGATTGGGAAACAGCGGTTCCTTACTGAGGCGGCGGATCGCGGGAACCAGCCCGGCGGTCGAGACCGTAATTCGCGACATCGGTAATTTCAGTCCGCGCTCGTCGTGGAAGAAGCGAATGGCTTCGAGAACATTATCGTAATTGGACATGGGTTCGCCCATTCCCATAAAGACGATGCTGGCTCGCTCTTCGTCCGGTGGTGTGCCCTGAGCGCTTTGCCGCAGGAAGAGAGCCTGCTCGATGATTTCCTGTGCCGACAAATCTCGAGTGAAACCGAGCTGTCCGGTGAGGCAGAAGGTGCAGCCGAGGCCGCATCCCACTTGCGACGAAATGCAATAGGTGGCGCGGTTCTCGCGCGGAATGCGGACGGCCTCCACGAATTCGCCATCCTCCAGCCGGAGCAGGAAACGGACGGTTCCATCTGCGGAAACGAATCTATTGTGAATGGTAACCAAACTATTGGGGCCGTTCCTGGAACGAAGAGACCGGATCAACGTCCACCGGCACATCTTTCGTGGTTTCGAGGGCGGCTTTCAGGTCGCCCGGCATCACGTCGTACTTTTTGAACCAGTTTTCCGCGCGCGCACGGTCTCCTGTCGCTTCAATCGTCAGGAGTTCTTTCGAGAGCTGCTCGATTGCGGCGGGAATCCGTGTGTAATCGACACTGTAGCGGCCGTTCGCGCTGTCCCGCATGATTGCTTTTTCCTGCGACAGATAGTTGAACTCCATCATTTCAGCGCGGCCGTGCGCTTCCGCGGTTCCGAATCGCAGCGTGCGGAAAATCCCGGCGACATAGGAGGCGTAATATTCTTCCAGGCGATCCTTCGGCAGAGCTCCCCGGTCGACCAGCCATTTCAATCCGAACATGCCGACGACGTCAGCTTTGGCTTCTTCGAGGCCGGAATATACCGGACCTATAGCTGCCCGGATATCGACCTGCTTGCCGGATTGGCGGGCAAATGCCGGTCCTAACCCGTGCGAGATCTCATGCAACAGCACGGCAGCGAGATAGCCTTCACCCGTCGCTTTCGCCGCCTGGTCCTGCCGCATCAGCCGTTTTGCAATCGGCAACACGACGTAGTTCACGCGCGCGTCCATGAAGTTCTTGAAGAAGATTTTCTTCGATCCTTTCTGCTCGTGAATGCGTGGATCGTTTGGAAGGTTGTCCGCGACAGCCTGATAACCATGCCGCAGATCGCCGGCCCGGAAAGGGGCGTCCATCACTTCCATCGGCGTGGCTTTGCCCTTTTTTGAGGGCCGGTCTTCGGGCGCAAGGGGAAGTGCGTCCTGGATGTCCGGAACATACTGCTGATACACCGCAAGCTTCCTGCTCTCCTCCTCGTTGCGGACGAGTACTGCGGCGCCGTACGATGTCTTCACACCGAGCACATCATCCAGGTAGGTTTCGTATGGCGCAAAGATGACATCGAACTTCGGGTCTTTCAGGTCCATCCAGAGGAGGTCGCTCTGATAGTAGTCGTCCTTCAAAAGGGCATCCGCACGCTGCCGTAGAAACTCGGCGAACTGTTTGTCATCGCTCAGCGCCGCGGCGTCCCGCAGCGCTTTCGTCATTGGCTGCAGGAGCGCTCGATACACTTCGTGATAAGGACGTCCCACCAGATCCGTTCCCTGGCGCTCAATGACGGTATGCTCGTCGTAAATCTCAGCCTTCTTGCCGGGGTGCGCTTTCACATATTGTTCGATCTGTTCCCGTGTCAACCCTTTCGGATACAGGGCGCGCCCCGGCGGCATCGGCTCCGTGCCCGCAAACGGATGGTTGTCGTCGACCAGATCGAATCGGCCTCCGTTGATCATCAACAGCCGCCGGAGCTTCGGATCCTTTGTGGACTTGTAGAGCGCAAGCCCTTCGGGATCGCTTTGCCGCCAGTAGACGTCATCGAGATACTGCGACGCTTCTACCAGCTTCTGGACCATCTGCTTTTCGCGGGCGCTCAGACCGGCGCTGTTGAACGGCATTTGCACCACCTGCCATCGCGCCAGCCGTTGATCGAGGTCGGCATCGTTTTGAAGGATTGCCAATGTTCCAACCGCAAGAGCCAGCAATAGAATGCGCATATGCACTCAGTTTAGCGTCAGTTCAGGCTGCGCGCTATCGCGCTTGCGCTTCGCGTTTTGTCTTGACGTTTAAGTTCCAGTCGATAATGATTCGCACAAAGATTCTGTAAAGATTGGCCGTAAACCTGACTCGGGGGAGATGACATGAGGAAATCGTTGATCGCAGCGATTGTGTTGTGTGGATTCTTGTCTCTGAATACATTTTCGCAATCCGAAAATGCGACAGTTGGGGGGACCGTCCAGGATCCCACTGGCGCCTTTATACCGGGCGTCAGTGTGACTGCCACGAACACGGCGACGGGCATCGTTTCAACTGTTATTACGAACGAGTCGGGCGCCTACCAGTTTGCGAGCCTTCAACCCGGAACGTATGAGATCAAGGCAGAGCTGCCGGGATTTCAGACGGCCGTCGCCAAGGGATTCCAGTTAGGGGGCGCGCAGCAGACGCGGTTGAATTTCACCATGCAGGTTGGCGCGGCGGCCGGCACGACGGTGGATGTCAGCGTTGCAGCGGATACGCTGTTAGCGACATCTTCCAATTCTGTCGGCGCCGTCCTTCCGGAGTACAAAGTCCGCGACCTGCCGCTGGCCTCGCGTGACGTGTTCGGTCTGGTTGCCGATACCGCCGGCGTTCAGTCTCAGGGCGGGTTCATCAGTAATTTTGCCGGCGGCCGCATCAGCCAGGTGAACACGATGCGCGATGGCATCAACGTCTCGGCCGGCCGGTTTGAAGACGGCGCGTGGTCGCTGACATATACGAGCCCCGATCTTGTCGAAGAAGTGAAAGTCGTCGTGGCTCCCGTTGATGCGCAAACATCGCGCGGTATCGGCCAGGTGAGCATGGTGACGCGTTCCGGAACCAATCAGATTCGTGGAAGCGTGTTCTGGGTGAATCACAACTCCGCGCTCGATGCCAGCAGCTGGTTCAACAACTTCAACGGCGTTGGGAAAGACTACGACAATCGCAACCAGTATGGCGCCCGTCTTGGAGGGCCGATTGTCAGGAACAAAACATTCTTCTTTCTCTTGTTTGAAGGCCAGCGGGACCTCAAGCGCCAACAGGCCACAGGCAACACACTGACGGCGATGGCGCGCAACGGAATCTTTCAGTACTTCCCCGGCGTCGATAACGGCAATGCCACCAGCACGAACCCCGTGGTCGACCGGAACGGGAATCCCGTAACGCCTAAGGGCGCTCTCGGTCCTCTGTCGGCTGTCGACTTGTTCGGCAACTGCACCTTCAACGGTGCAGCCGTGGCCAACTGCAAGACATTCCGCGATCCGCTGCGTCCGGCCGTCAGCAGCAGCGCCTACATGCAGGAAACGCTGAAGCGCATGCCTTCGCCGAACCAGTTCACCGGCGGAGATGGTTTGAATACCGCTCAAATCAATTTCACGCGCCGCGTCCAAGGGTTCGATCTCACGAATGGAAATGGAAGCGATGTCGATCGCGATCAGTACAACGCACGCATCGACCAGAACTTCAATTCGAAGAACAAGCTCAGCATTATCGCGACGAGAGAACATACCTGGGGCGGCTCCGCCCAATCCGGTCAGCGCTCCTGGCCGACGGGTTACGATGGTCTGGCTGTGAAGCGTCCGGATGTGTACATCATCACCTTCACGTCAACGCTGTCTTCCTCACTGTTGAACGAATTGCGCCTTGGACGCCGGCGTTCAATCGACCTTCAATATGGGCCCGCCAACCGCCCCGATGCGGTTGGCGCCCAGGTGCTGCCGTTTGTACCCACGGCCAACGGCGTTCCCTTCCGGGCTCTTCCAGGCGAGTGGACCTCGGTTGCAACCTATGGCGGATTTGGAGTATGGCGTGGACATGTCAGCCCGCTGTACACCATTGGCGATGATCTAAGCTGGACGCACGGCAAGCATGCCTTCAAGGGCGGCTACGAATTGCGCCATACGAAATCGAGCGGGTTCGGCGATCCCGCTTTTACACCGAATGTCACCTTTGGCCAGGGCAGCTTTCCAGTCAGCGGACTGGACGCCACGGCCTATGCGAACTTGTCCTCTAATGCCGCCACTGGCGCGCGTACGCTGCTTACGGACCTCTCAGGCTCGATTGCGTCGATCAACCAGTCTTTCGGAATTCTGAGCGCACAGAATACAACCCTGCAGGGTTCGCCGGCCATCCCGGTCAAGTTCTACCGGCAGTACCAGAATGAAATGAGCGCCTACTTCAAGGATGACTGGAAGTTCCGTCCCGATCTCACGTTGAACCTTGGCGTGCATTGGGAGTACTACGGCCAGCCTTATGAAGAGAATGGTCTCGATGCGCGCTTCATCGGCAACAATGAGAGCGCGTTGACGGGCGTGACGTGTACATCCAGCCCGGGAACGCCAAATTTCACCAGCGTCTGCAGCAATTTGACGCAGGTTCAGTTTGTCGGCAAAAACTCGACGCATCCGGATGTCAATCCCAACGTGAAGGGGAACGACCTTAAACAATTCGGGCCGGCCATCGGTTTCGCCTGGAACGTTCCGTGGTTCGACAAAGGCAAAACCGTCCTTCGCTCCGGATACGGCATCAGCTATACGGGTGCGCTGCGTAACTTCATCACGGTGGACAGCACCCTCGGGACGGTCCCGGGCATCAATCTGGTGGGCTCCGCCAGCAACGGCATCACCTATACTCCGAACACGTACACTTCGCTTGCGAACATCACGCTGCCGGTTCCTCTCCCTTCGGGCACCGCGACCTCGGCGCCGTTCCTGGTTCCGACAACCGACCGGACACTGTCGATCAGCTCGTATAACCGTACGCCGTCGTACACCCAAAACTGGAACCTGGAAATTCAGCGCGAGGTGGCTAAAAACACAACAGTTGAAATCCGATATATCGGAACGAAGGGTTCGAAGCTCTGGGGCACGCTCAATCTCAATCAGATTGACGCGGTGCATCACAACCCGGATCTGTTCAATGCGTTCAATGCCGTGCGCGCGGGCGGCGAATCGACTTTGCTCAATCAGATGCTGAATGGAATCAACTTCGGCGGCAACGGTGTCGTCAATGGCACGACAATCACCGGCGCCAGCGCTGTACGCAGCAACACGACGACCCGGACGCAGATTGCCAATGGGAACGTCGGCGGATTTGTAAACACTCTGAACACCACGAACACCGGTGTGACGCTGCCTGCGGGCGTTACCGGCAACGGCTTTGTTCTCCGTAAGAATGGTTTCCCGGACAACTACATCGTCACCAATCCGCAGTATGCGAGTGTCTCGATGTTGGATAACCTGAGCAACTCGACCTATCACTCGCTGCAAATGCAATTCACGCGGCGGCTCAGCCATGGCTTCACCAACACGACCACATGGACGTGGAGTAAGGCGTTGGGGGACGCCGACAGCGATGCCGGCGCAACCTACCGCGATCCCAGCAATCGTTCGATCGAAAAAGGGCTGCTTGGCTTCGACCACGCTCACCAGATCACGAGCAACGGGACCTACGAACTGCCTTTCGGCACGGACCATTTTCTGCTCGGCAACGCGCCGGGCTGGGTTCAGAACGTCGTGAGCAAGTGGCAACTCGGTGGCATCGCGAACTACAACACCGGGGCGCCTCTGAGCATTTCGTCGGGCATCCAGGCCATCAGTACTACGGGAGACCAGCCGGACATCGTCGGCGCATTTCCCAAGAGTGTGGGCCAGGTCACAAAGCTGTCGAACGCTGTGACTTATTTCAATGGATACACGCAGGTGGCCGATCCATACGCAGCGAACGTCTCGACGCTCAATGGTCTGAGCACGGCATACAGCAACAAGGCCATCCAGGCTCCAAACGGCCAAATCGTGCTTGTGAATCCGCAGCCCGGAGAGGTTGGAACACTGGGTTTGACCACGATCAAAGGGCCCGGCAGCCTTAATTTCGACATGAATCTCGTGAAGCGGTTCAAGATCCGCGAGAATACGCAATTCGAATTCCGGTTGGACGCTATCAGCGTGTTGAACCATCCGAACTTCGGAGGCCCGTCCACGAGCATCAACGCCGCCGGAAATACGTTCGGCCGGATTACAAGCGCGTCAGGTTCCCGGAGCTTTATCGTGAACACACGTGTGAACTTCTAACAAGGCTGTAGCCGGGGGCTTTATGCCCGCGGCTACGAGCCGTGTTTAAATGACATCAGCGGTTGCAGACAGACTACACCTCGAGGCCGACGGCACGCATCAAAGCAAGCGCGTTGCTCTTCTGAACCACGCCCGGGTGCAGACGGTAGTCGAACACCATACGGCCATCGATGAGCTGGTCCTGAAAATGGAAGTTTGCGGCCCGAGGCGCCAGTCCCTCCGCCAGTTTTGCCAGTGACAGGTCATGTGTTGTGACGATCCCGATTGCGCCGCGGTCGATCAGACCTCTAATGACTCCTTCAGCGCCGACTGCCCGGTCGTGCGAATTCGTGCCGTGAAGGATTTCGTCCAGCAGGAAAAGGACGGTCATCGTCTTTGTGAGATCCATAATCTGCCGGAGCCGCTGAATCTCGGCATAGAACCGCGACGTTCCAGCCTGCAGCGAATCGAGCACGCGGATCGTTGCGCCCAGCGCGACGACAGATACCTTCATCCTCGCTGTCCGGACCGGAGCGCCTGCGAGCGCCAGTACGACATTCACTCCAAGGGTGCGGAGCAGCGTGCTTTTGCCCGACATGTTCGAACCGCTCACAATAAGAAGCTGAAGTTCGTGGTCCAGCCTCACGGAATTAGCAACGCAGCGGGTCCCCGGTATCAACGGGTGCCGCATGTCGTCGCCTTCAAAATGCGTTCCGCTTTCGAGAATTTCCGGGAATGGGTCATCCGGATGCTCATAAGCGTATGCCGCAAGCGAGCATAAGGCTTCCAGTTCGCCTACGGCTTCCAGCCAGCGGCCGATATCGCTGCCATGTTTCGCCCGCCATGCTTCAATCGCAAACGCAAATTGCGTCGCCCACATAAACAATGGAGCGATAACCGCAAAGAATGCGGACAGTCTCCAATTCAAGAATTCAATTCGCCCGACGAGAATCCCAATGGATCGCGATGCCGGCTCCGTCTTGCCAAGCTCATTGCGTAGTTTTCGAAGCTTTTCGGATTGCCAGCTTTCTTTTTCCAGCCGCGAGAGCACCAGCGAAAGCACCGCGAGATCCTTTACCGGATCTGCCACTGCGTCGGTGACGTCGCGTACACGGGGGCGATAATGCAGGCCGAATCCGCCGCCTGCGGCAATCGCTGCAAGAACGAACCATCCGCTGCCATAGAAAGCGAAGTAATCAACCAGGCTTACGATGATCAGCGCACCCAGGATCGGCGCGATCACACGTGCGGCGGGCGAATGCAGGACCGCGGGCGCGGACCCCCATCGTTTCATCCACTCCGGATGGATCGCAGCCCGGACGTCTTCGCCCAGCACTGCCAGGTCTTCACGGAGATCGATATTGGCGCGGAGTTCGTCGACGGCTCGCTGGCGCATTGCGATTTCCGCCGGCGCCGCCGGCGCCTTCAGCCAGCCGGCCAGTGTCTGCTCGCCGGAACGCGTGCGCGCTGAAGAAAGCAGTTCGAACAGAGATCCTTTCCCAAACAGATCGAGATCCGTCGCATACGGATGGGATTCGTCGAAATAAGTGAGGCCGGGATCGCCGGTTCCAATCCAGCGATCTTCGATCCGGGCAACGCCGCGTTCGTAGAATGCGACGGATCGTTGAGCCTGGCGCGCCAGGTAGCGAATGCGCTCATGCCGCGCGACGAGGACGATGAAAGCGATGATGGGAACAAGCAGCCACCAGCCCGAGACGACGCCCGGCCCGGCGGCGAGCCATATCAGCAGGAAAAATGTAAAGCCGGCGCCGAGGCGGATATTCCCGATGAGATGGTCGAGCTTTCTATAACGCTCGACCTTCTGCTGCCGTGCGCTCAGGCGCCGCTGGTACTCTTCGGAAGGATTCACTTTTCAGGGCCGCAGTCCTTCACTTCGGCAGCCATGTGCCAAGATCCGAATTCAGTCCGGATCCCAACCCGAATGTGCCGCCGCGAGCCGAGCGGATAAATGTGCTGTAGTTGTCCAGGGGCAGCGCGGCGACATTACGGCAGAACTTGTCCCAGATGCCGTCCTGCTCCAGATACATCTCGACATTCGAGAGGGAAAAGGCGGAAACCACGCCTTCCTTATCCTTGAGATATTTGCCGACGGCGCGAATGGCCTTGGGTCCGGCAAAGTTGCCGACAACCGGCACGATCAGATTGTTAGTCTCAAGCGCCTTCAAAACGTTGAAATTCTCTTCATTCGCGAGATAACTCCGGGAGACGCCGTCGGCGTCCGTCGCTGTCATCAAATCCGCATACGTCACTCCGCTGCCGAAACCGCCTCTGCCGCTCGATCCGTAATTGATGCGCGGCCCGAAACTGCTGAAATTGCCATAGACCCATTCGAGGCCCATCAGGTCGTCGTCTGAAAGGGGATATCCGTGCTTCTTCATCAGCTGATCTTTGATTGCCGTGAGGTTTCCCGTGTAGATTTCGTCGGTGGACGGTGAATTCGAGATCGCAATGAGCTGGAGGTCCAGATTGCCGCGGCGAATGTCGACAATGAAAACCATCTTCGGCTTCAACGATGAAATGTAAGTGAAGTTCTGCTCGGGCCCGACGCCCATGTAGACGCGGCCCTGCTTCGCGGTTTCGCTCAGACGGGGAATCACGAATTCGAAATAGCTCTCGTTGGAAAGCAGGTTGTCGGAGCGGAACGTGCCATCCGGTTCCGAAGACTCCGACGATAACTTCCAGAATTCCTGATCGCTCAATTGCGACGGAAGCGTTTCGGCTGCGCGCGCGAAGGGGACTGACGTCGCGAAGACCAGTGCGAGACTCACAATGATGGACCAACGTCGCGTTCTCATCCGTTATTCCTCAGCATCGGATTGTGCCGGTCGAAGAAACCCATTATGTCAGAAATCCCCCGCGCCTACGGATACAATATCGGCTATGGCGTTGGTCCTCATCATGGTTCTGCTGACCGCGCAGGCCGAGGATCGTCCTGCATACGCGCGTGAGGGCGACCGCATTGAGCAAGAATTCCTGGCCCATCGGGACCGTCTTATTCAATTTTTCTCTGCCTTGCGAACGCTTCTGGATAATCAGCCGTCCACGCCAGGGATCGTTCTTCCGAAACTTCAGGCACAGGACGCCCCGCCTGCTTCCGCCGGCATCCGCTTCGGATATGGCGTTCTTCCACGAATCACCGATAGCAGGACCGCCGGCGCTCCTCCGGTGTCGGTCTTTTCCTACAGCTGGCCGATCACGGATGGTTACATTGCCGGCGAAGGCGTGAAATTAGACCGTGCCGAGGCGTCCCTTGGCGATGCGGAGAAGGCTCCGCCCGAAGAACGAGCAAAGCTGATATCGGATCTGGTCGCCGAGTATCGAAGGCTTTTGAACAACCAGCGCACGATCGATCAGTACATCCAGTACAACCAGTTCTGGCAGCATTCGATCGCGCAGGACCGTGTTCGCTTCGACCAGCTCACAAAAGTCTACGACCTCATGAAGTCGGATGACCCGGACATCACCCAGGCCATCCGCGATGTTCTGGGCAAACCGGACGTGCCGTCATTTATAAAGGTCGACCGCAGCACTCCAGGCCGCGTTGTGCTGCACGTCCCGGTTTATACAGACATCGAGGACCAGGAATTCCTGGCGAAAGCGAAGGGTGCGATCGAAGATATGTGGCAGGCGCGCGAAGGAGAAACGCTCTACTGCATCGAAGTCGAAATTCGCCAGGTGCCTCCGACGGCTCAACCCGGCGAGCATATCGACGTCCGTGCGCATGCGAGCGAATTTCCGCCCGACGGCGCCGTTCTTACCTCGGGGGCCCAAACCACGCACAGTCTCGTCGGCCGCTACGTCGCCCTTGCCCCAGGTGATCTTCCCGCCCGGACGCTCGCCCACGAATTTGGCCACGTCCTCGGCTTCCGCGATGGTTACATTCGCGGCTACCGCGACCTCGGCGAACATGGCTTCGAAATTCTCGAACTCACATCCGTCTTCGACGACATCATGAGCGCCCCGCGTGAAGGCCATGTCCAGGTTGCCCACTTCAAGCTTCTGCTGAGCGCGCTAAAGGACAAGTAACGAACGAAACCTGACAGTTCGCCAGTGCTACCATGCCAGCATGGCAGCATGGCTCGGCCTCAAGAAGCCCTTGTTCCTGGCCTTCTTTATCGGTTGTACTGTTTCATTTCTAACCGCTGGAGTTCTGACCGTACGCCTTATCGTGCCGGCGACGATTTATTGGAGTTTTGTTCCCCTGATCGAGATCGCCGCTCTCGCAGCGGTGTGTTGGAACGACCCTGAAAAGGTGCCCTTTTCAAACCTCATTGATTCGTTTTTCGCAGGCTACCGGCCATGGCTGTTGTGGCTCGCCGGGATGTCTGCAGTCTGGTGCTTTTTATCCCCATCCACCAGACGCCTGGATTGGACTGTAGAAGTGACCTGGCAATTCGCGGGCATCGCGATTGCCGTCGTGTGGTCTCTGTACATCGACTTCTGTTTTTTTCGATTGGTCTTGAAACAGAGTTCCTCGCGAGCTGCGCGTCAGTTGGCGATCCAGCGCCTGATTTCCTGGGTCCTCATCCTTTCGGTCATGGGCGGACCGACGATATGGTCGGAGATTACCGGAAGACTATGGTAGGTATTGCACGCTGGTCCGGCTGCGCGCTATTGGCGCTTTCCATCATTTTCGGAACGATCTCAGACAGGCCTTACCGGAGTCCACACCTGACGTTGGGCGGGTATCAGGTTCTGGCCGCGGATTTTCACATCCATAGTTTTCCGCAGAGCTGGGCCATGTTGTCTCCCTGGGACACTGTGATCGAAGCGCGCCGGTTGGGGTTGGACGCAATTGCGCTCACTCCGCACAACCACACTTGGGTTGCAAAAGCGGGGAAATGGTTTTCCGGGTTCAGCGGCAATCCGATCGTGATCGTCGGCGAGGAAATTCATTCGATCAAGTACCACATCCTTGCGATTGGTATCACGCAAACGGTCGACTGGAGGCAGCCGCCCAATAGTGCGATAGATGAAGTGCACCGTCAGGGCGGCATCGCCATCGCCGCGCATCCGGTCGCGCGCTACGCATCGGCATACGACGCCGAATCGCTGCGCAAACTGGATGGCTCCGAGGTTGTTCATCCGCTGGCTCTGACCAATGAACAGGCGGCCGGCCAATTGCGCGAGTTCTTCAGCCGCGGTAATCTGGCCGCGATCGGCGACAGCGACTACCATCTCGGCCCTCTCGCTCCAGACCTCGGAGCGATGGGTATCTGCCGGACGTACGTCTTCGCACGCGAACGCAGTGAACAAGGAATTCTCGACGCGCTGCGCGAAAAACACACTGTCGTTTACGACCACGATCATGTTTACGGCGATCCGGCGTTGATCCAGCTCGCCGCTGAAGATGGCCGGCTTCCAAAACTTGCGCTTGCCGGACGTCCACGGAGCGCCCTCCATTTACTGAGCGGAATTGCCGGATTGTTGGGCTTGATGGCATCTCTTGGACGCTGGGGCTGAAGCCCTCCTACATTGAGCCGTGGCGCGGCGGCAACCGCCGCACCCTTCAAAAATGTATGTCGATCGCAAGAAAACTTCCGTCACCCGCGTATTTCTATTGGCATGGCGCCAGAATGTATGACAGTTTTAGGTTGTCAGGAGGACTTCGTGAGTCGTTTTACAACATGGTGCGCGCCGGCGCTCATAGTCATTCTGACGCTTGCCGCGAGCGGTTTTGCCCAGGACAAAAAAATGAAGAACTCCGATATCGAAAATATCGGAAGCCGCGACATCAACAAAGGCACCATCAACTTCGTTTCCATCGATAAAGAAATTGCGCTGGGGCGCCAGTTATCGCTGCAGGTTGAACAGGAGTCGAGACTCCTGAAAGATCCGATCATCAGCGAATACGTCAACCGGATCGGCCAGAACATCGTTCGCAATTCCGACGCGAGAGTGCCATTCACCATCAAGGTCATCGAATCCGACCAGGTCAACGCATTCGCGCTGCCTGGAGGATTTTTTTACGTCAATACCGGCTTGATTCTTGCAGCCGACGACGAAGCGGAACTCGCCGGAGCCATGGCGCACGAAATTGCTCATGTCGCAGCGCGGCATGGAACCGAGCAGGAGTCCAAAGCGCAGCTGGTCAGTTATATGGTGCTTCCGCTGATGTTCGTTGCCGGTCCGGTGGGATATGGGGTTGAGCAGGCGGCCAGCATTTTTGTTCCATTCACGTTCCTGAAGTTTTCGCGCGGCATGGAGGCGGAAGCGGATTACCTCGGCGTCCAATATCTGTATAAGAGCGGCTACGATCCGGGCGCGATGGTGCGGTTTTTCGAAAAACTTCAGGTTAAAGAGAGAGCCAAGCCGGGATCCGTTTCGCGGCTCTTCGCTTCGCATCCGCCGACCGGCGATCGTATTCGGAAGGTCGAGGAGGCGATCACAGTGGTGCTTCCTCCAAGAGATCGAGACGTCGAGTCCACTTCAGAGTTTGAACACGTCAAAGCGTATCTTGCGAAAATCGAAAGCGTCTATTTGCCGGACAACGCGGGCCAGCCAAGCCTGCGGCACAAGACTCCGGCGCCGGACCCGGATAACGAGCCGCCTGAGACCCCGGACGACCGCCCGACTGTGAAACGTAATTAGCAGTTTGACCGCGGCCACGTGATCTGCAATGAGTTTCTTCTCCCGTCTCAATCGTGTTCAACGCATGACCATGATTCTTTTCGTCATCGTCGTGGTGAATGGGGTGATGGTCCGCTTCACGGGCTACACGCTGATCGGCGGGGATCTCTTCACACTGTTTCTGATCGTGTTTCTGCTTCTTCTGATCGTGACGCTGGTTGCGCCGCTGGTGGGAAAGTTCCGCTCCAGAGAATAGCTGCAATCCACGTTCCGGTCCGGCTTCCGATTGTCCCTTGAATTGCGTAGTCATAGATAGAAGGGGCAAGGGAGGCGCAAATGTTTATCGTAAAGGTTGAATGGGACGCGCAGAACCAGCAGTTCAAGCTGATGGACCAGAAGCTCGGAGGGATGTTCGAGGATGGCGATATGTACCTGCTGGTGGTGGATTATTTGCCGCAGGAGTCGGCGGGCGACGGCCAATTCATCGACCTCGACCAGGCCGAAATGGGACACGCCTGAGCGGCGCCGGCCCGCATGTTAAAATCCATGTTTGAAAACAGCTATCATTCTTCATTCGGAATCCGGCATCGTTTTTCTAGGCGATCCCCGTGTAAACATTGATCCAGGCCGGCACCTGTTCGAGCGCATGACGCAGGTCATGCGCGACACCGGCGCCGGCTGGATCTACTCCGATTCCATCGGTCATCCCCGCATCAACTATCAAACCGGCAGTATTCGAGACAATTTTGACTTTGGCGCTGTCATTGCAGTGCGCGCCGATGCTTATGAAAAGGGTGCGGAAACCAACTGGAGCACTCTTTATGATTTGCGCCTGCGCGTCTCCGAGAAATTTCCGATTGTCCGGATTCCGGAGCCGTTGTATTCCGGTTCCGCTGTAGATACGCGTCCTACAGGTCAGAAGCAGTTTGATTACGTCGATCCGAAAAACCGCGACTACCAGATTGAGATGGAACGTGTCGCGACGGCCCACCTCAAACGGATCGGTTCCTATCTGGAGCCGCGCTTTCAGGCCGTACCTCCGCCGGCGGATGCATTTTCGGTTCGAGCCAGCGTCGTCATTCCAGTGCGAAACCGTGAGCAGACGATTCTCGACGCGGTGACAAGTGCCCTCAATCAAAAAACAGTTTTCAATTACAACGTCATCGTCGTCGATAACCATTCGACGGATCGCACGACGGAACTGCTGCGTGGCGTTCGCGACTCCCGTCTCGTGCACCTGATTCCGGACCGCCACGATCTCGGCATTGGCGGTTGCTGGAACGAGGCGCTCTATTCAGAGCACTGCGGCCGGTATGCTGTTCAACTCGATTCCGATGATCTCTATTCCGGCGAAGAGGTCCTTGCGCGCATCGTCGGTGAACTGGAAGCGGGACCGTATGCGATGGTGATCGCCTCTTACACCATGGTGGATTTTTCTTTACAGCAGATCCCGCCTGGTTTGATCGATCATCGCGAGTGGACGCGGGAAAACGGCCGCAACAATGCCCTGCGCATCAACGGTCTCGGCGCGCCCCGCGCGTTCGACACATCGGTGCTGCGCCGGTTCGGTTTCCCGAACGTCAGTTACGGTGAGGACTATGCCATGGCTCTGCGTATCAGCCGCGATTTCGATATCGGGCGGATTTACGACTCCGTCTATCTCTGCCGCCGCTGGGAAGGAAACACAGACACGGCGCTGCCTCTCGAAACAGCGAATCGCTACGACTCCTACAAAGACTGGATCCGCACGATGGAAATCAAGGCAAGGCAGGTGAAGGCGTGAAGGCGTGAAGGCGGGTACTTAATTCAAATTGAATCATTGCAAATTGCTTCAATTCTTCAAGTTGAAGCAATGATGCAATGGAGCAATGATGCAATGGTCCAATGTTCTTAACCCATGATTGAAGCTATCGAAACCCTCCATGAAAACCAACTTCGCTCCTGGCCTCGCCTCGCGCGTGGCGTCGAGGGGCTCGCTGAGGCACACACCCGGCCCGCGGGTATTGACTGGTTCGATGTTTTCATCCGCCATATCCCGCATCGCGTCGCCAGCACCACTGCCGCCGTCGATCGTGAATCTATCCTGAAACGGCCGTGTTTTCTGTGTTCTGGAAATCTCGACTCTGAAGAACGCGGTATCGCGTTCAGTTCCGGCTATACGATCTACTTCAATCCCTTTCCCATCGTCGATCGACATCTGACGATCGTCCATCGCGATCACACGCCACAGCACATCGCCGGAGAAGCCGGCGCCATGCTGGATATCGCGGCGGCACTGCCCGGCTATTTCGTGATCTATAACGGCCCCGAGTGCGGCGCTTCCGCGCCCGACCACATGCACTTTCAGGCCGGTTCGCGCGAACTGTTTCCCATTGAGAAGGACACGGCCGAGATTCCGGGAATTGTTGTCCCGGACTATGCCCGAAATGTTCTGATGTTTCGTGATAGGGATCGGTCGCAGCTGATCCGCCGGATCGATCGCGCGATCGAACTGCTATCGAATGCGACCCGGAAGGCTCCGGAACCTCTGATCAACATCGCCCTCTTTCACGAGCAGGGCCGATGGACCGTCTATCTGTTCCCTCGAGGTAAACACCGGCCTGAAGTTTTTCATACAGGTCAGCTCACGGTGAGCCCCGCGTCCATTGATCTCTGCGGGATTTTTGTGGTTCCATTCGAACGAGATTTTGTTCGAATCACCGGTAAAGATATCGCATCGATCTTTCGCGAGGTAACCCTTCCGGACGAGATCTTTAATGAGGTCGCTGCAAAACTATGAACGTATCCGTAGGACTGGTCGAGGGCCGGCCGGCAGTCGAACTGGAGCTGATGGGCCCGTTTCGCGGCCCTGCCGGGAAGGTCTATCCGGCGGGCCGCCATCGATTCACATCGGAGACTTCGCTCGAGCCCGAGGATGCATCCGGCGCATTTGCGGTCGATGACGTCACGATCGGAATCGGCTTTCACTGGGAACGCAAGGAACGCCAGGTGTTCCGTGGCGGCATTCGGATCATCAAACGCGGCGCGGGCTTTACCGTCATCAATGACGTCCCGCTCGAGGACTACGTTACCAGCGTGATTTCGTCGGAGATGAGCGCGTCCTGCCCGCTGGAAATGCTCAAGGCACATGCTGTCATCTCCCGGAGCTGGATGTGGTTTCCGAAGGAGAACCCGCATGGAAGCCGCCCGGAATCCGGAAACATTTCCACTCATGAGATTCTGCGGTGGTACGGACGGGAAGCGCATCCCGATTTCGACGTCTGCGCCGATGACCACTGCCAGCGATATCAAGGCATCACGAAGGCCTTCTCGGATGCGGCATCCAAAGCCGTGCTCGCGACGTCGGGAGAGTTCCTCCGGTACAACGGCCGTATCTGTGATGCGCGTTTCTCGAAGTCCTGCGGCGGGGTGACGGAAATTTATTCGACCGCGTGGGAGGATCAGGACATTCCATACCTGGCGTCGGTCTATGACGGGTCCGATCCGCAACCGCCGGGTAACGCGGAAAACCTCATTCGCTCCGAGCCGCCGGCATACTGCAACACGCACGATACGCGCCTCCTGGCGCAGATTCTGCCGGGCTTCGATCAGGAGACACGCGACTTCTTCCGCTGGTGCGTGGACTATTCGCCCGGCGAGGCCGGAGAGCTGCTCCGATCGAGGCTGGGAGTCGACCTTGGCGAGATTCGCGAGATGGAGCCGCAGGCGCGAGGGCCCTCAGGCCGGATTTATCGGTTGAAGATCACCGGCGAGAAGGATTACCTCATCGTCGGGAAGGAACTCGAGATCCGGCGGGCACTGTCGCCGTCACACTTGTACAGTTCGGCGTTTGTGGTGGACCATGAAGGCGGCCGCTTCATCCTCCGCGGCGCCGGCTGGGGACACGGCGTGGGGTTATGCCAGATCGGCGCCGCCGTGATGGCGAATCTGGGGAAAGAGTATCGGTCGATCTTGGGACACTACTACCGCGGTGCGACGGTGGGATAGATTATCGAAGGGACGACGGAAATCACCGGCGGGAAAGACGTGCAAATCGACCAACAAAAATGCGTGGCCTGCGGAAATTGCATACCGGTGTGCCCGATGGGGGCTATCGCGATTGATACGGGCTTGAACCGGGCCGTCGTCAACACCAATGAATGCGTCGAATGCTACGCCTGCTTCCGCGGCATGAGCATGGAAAAGCTGAATCCCACGCTTGTCCGCGGTATCCGGCGCCTCCTCAAAATCTTTCGCCTCAGGTTTGATCCCGAACCCGACGTTTGTCCGACCTCCGCCATCATCCCCGACGAGCTTTCCTGGCCTCGCGTCGTCCGGCGCGCCTTCAGCGACCCGATCGTCACGCATGAAAGTACCGGTGTCCATGGCCGCGGAACCGAGGAGGTGAAGACAAACGATGTCACCCATCGCGTCGGCCTTGGCGAGGCGGGATATGTCATCGAGTTCGGCCGCCCGACTGTCGGCGTCTGGTTCCGCGATATCGAAAAGATGACGCGGGCGCTCGCCGGAATCGGCATCGAATTCGAGCCCAGGAATCCGGTGACCCACATGATGATCGACCGGAAGACCGGAAAGCTGCGCGACGATATCCTGAACGAGAAAATCCTCTCGGCCATTGTCGAGTTCAAGACGGCTGTCGAGAATGTTCCAGTGGTGCTGCGGCGCGTCGATGAGGTTTCGAAGACGCTGGATACGGTGGTCTCCGTCGGCGTTTCCACGCGGTGCGATGTGGAGGGAAATAGCGCTCTGGACGGAATTCTCGCGGAAGAAGGCTTCTCATATGTCCGGGGGAAAACGAACCTCGGTCTCGGACATGCATGACGAACACACTGCATCGATACGGCGAAAGCTTTGATGACGATTACATCGTCTTTGCGATACCGGCGCGTGGGATCAACGACGGCAATGCCGCTGAAATGGAACGCCGGTTTCTGGAGATCGCCCGCAAGTACAAGCCGGTGAATATGGGCGATGCCAGTCATGGCGGAATATTCCGGCCGGCAAAGGATCTGAATCCCTCGGTGCACTGGAGTCGTCAGGAACGCCGCGACTTCGAGGGCGTCGTGAACTCTGTCTCAGGTCCGACGACTGTCGCGGTTGTTTTCGACAATCCGGATGCCGTGGTCGAATTCGTCAAGGAATTGAAGACGGCGGATCTCGGGCTCTCGATTAACATCAGCGGCGGTCTGGATCAGGCGAGAGAGTGTGCACGCCGCGCGGGGCTCGAACGGCACAGCGTCGAATACTCGTTGGGATTTTTCGGCCAGACCGATCGCATGGCGGACCGCCAGACGCTGGAGCTCTCGACCATGTGCGGTCATGGGATGCTGTCGTTCGGACTGGTCCGGAAGCTGGTCGAGTGGGTGAAGCAGGGAAGACGCACGCCCGAACAGGCCGCCGGGACGATGGCTCGATTCTGCAGTTGCGGTGTGTTCAATCCGGCGAGAGCCTGCCGGCTGATGCGGAGGCAGGGGGAAAAGGAGCGCACGCCGGGAGGGCGAAAGAACTGAACATGGCGCGGCGCGGGCATTTCAATAAGGTGGCGCGCTGCTGCGCCCATCCTTTTACTAAACTGGAGGCCTGAAGAGTCCAACCTGAATGACCCGAGACGGCCCGGTGAGACGGCCCCATTCCCCGCCTTTCCAAGGCGGGGTGGC
Organism: Terriglobia bacterium; assembly: GCA_036496425.1. Classification (NCBI taxonomy): domain Bacteria; kingdom Pseudomonadati; phylum Acidobacteriota; class Terriglobia; species Terriglobia bacterium. Next base: position 67,580 of record DASXLG010000304.1, read on the forward strand.
TGCGCGCATCAAAGAGTCCCAGAATCGCGCACAGACGGGGCGGTTGGTAACTTCCATCAACAAATAAGGATCGCTTCGCGGTTCGCTTATAACCACCCCGCCCTCGGCTTCTAACGAGTTGATGCCTCAGGCACCCCTCCTTGAAAAGGAGGGGAATGGGCCCGTCTCACTTTACGCGTCTTAACTCCCCGCCCGAGTCAGTCGGTGGTGCGTTCCCTTTCAATGCCTCACATTCCTGTACACAAACCCGATCATCAACAAATACACCACCGAGTTCGCGACGAACACCGCCCGAATGCTGATCCCCGCCAGCAGTCCCGAGAGGATCGGGCCCACCGCCCCACCCAGCATGCTGGTTCCCGACAGCAGCGCAAACCCTGTCCCGCGATGCTCGTTCGGGATCACATGGTGCGCTGCGCTCAACGCCAGCGTCAGCGTGCCGCCGGCCAGCAGCGCGAGCATCACTCTTAAGATCGAAAACTCTCCTGTCGTCCGCACCGCCAGCATCGGCAGCAGGACGACAATGCTCAAAATCAGTCGCCACGTAATCAGCTGCCTCAGCGAAATCCTCGACGCCAGCCTTCCCGAGAGCCATGACGAAAACGCCTCCCCAAACGCCGCCACCGAAATCAGGACCCCCGCCACCATCTCCAGCGCGCCCCGCGGCGTTCCCAGTTCCTCCAGGAACAACGGCACGATCGGACCAAATGTCCGGTCCGCCATATTCACGAAAAAGAGGATCATCATCGCCGTGAAATACTCCGGCCTCTTCCAGAACCCGAACGTCACGTCTGCGGGCTTTGGCTTCTCTTCTACCGGCGCCGCCACATCCTGATCGCGATACAACAACAGAATGCTCAAAAGCGATCCGAAGTTCACCAGCCCCGTGAACATGAAGGTGTTCCGTACACCGATCGAGGTCGCAAGAATCCCGCCCACCAGCGGCCCCACCGCTGTACTCAAGATCTGCCAGGACTGCAGAGTGCCGATCACCGAGGGGACCTTCTCCTTCGGCGTCAGCTGCGTCACCAGCGCAACCGCGACATTCGTGAACCCGCCGAGAATCCCAAGAACGATCCGAAGCAAAAGCAGCTGCCAGACATTGTGCGCGAACGCCATCGAGAACCAGAGCAGCGCATTGGCCGCCGTCGCCCGCGTCGCAATGAGCTTCATCCCGCGCCGGTCGCCGAGCCGCCCCCAGAGCGGGCCCATCAGCGCTGCCATCAGCGGGCTGGCGCTCAGAATCAATCCGCTCCATAACGCGATCGCCCCGGTCGACTCAATGCCGAGCTCCCGCACATAGATCGGCAGGAACGACATCACCAGCGTGTAGCCGAAATTCATCAGCGAACCGGAGATCGTTACGGCGATCTGATTCTTTCGCCACTGCGCGTAGCGCGCGAGCCCGATAGGGCGAAGCCTCGACAAAGGCCCGAAAGACATTGTCAGCGGAGAATCCGGAGCAGGCCGAGAATCGACTTGGCGTCTTGAATCCCGCCGTCGTCGATCATCTGGAGGGCTTTCGCGCGCGAAACGATATCGACTTCGATCACTTCATCCTCGTCGGGATGGATGTGCGTTTTGGTGAGGTCGGTGGCCTCGTACAGATACATGAATTCCGTCGTGAAACCCGGCGTTGTCCAGAACCGTGCGCGCTCGACCATATTCGAAGCGAGATATCCCGCTTCCTCTTCGAGCTCGCGGATGGCGCACTCGCGCGGATCCTCACCTGCTTTCAACGTGCCGGCCGGGATCTCGACCAGCTCGCGTCCGGTGGCGTGGCGGTATTGCCGGATGAGAATCACGTCTTCCGGCGTGGGCCGCGCCACGATGCACACTGCTCCCGGATGAATGACCAGCTCGCGAGAACACTCATGCCCCGCCGGTTCGATCACGCGATCCTCGCGCACCTGAACATGTCCGCCTTTGTAAGCAATCTTCGAACTTAGAATTCTGGCCTTGCTCATTTCTGCGCCTCTAACACCGGCCTCAAGGCTTTGACGAACTTGTCGATCTGCTTTTCCGTGATGATGAATGGAGGCAGCATCCGCAGCACCGTGTCGTGAGTGCAGTTGATGATGAATCCCAGCTTCAACATCTGCTTCACGATTTCCTTGCCGGGAACCGAGAGCTCGACGGCCAGCATCAAGCCTTCGCCTCGAACCTCCTTCACCACCGGCACGTCCTGCAGCTCTTCGAGCCGCGCCTTGAAGTAGGCGCCGACCTTCCGTACGCGCTCAAGAACCTTATCGTCTTCGAGGATCTTGAAGTACTCCAGGCTGGTGCGGCACGCCAGCGGGCCGCCGCCGAAAGTGGTTCCGTGCTGTCCCGCCTGGATTGCGGCGGCCACTTTTTCATTCAAAATGACGGCGCCCATCGGAATGCCCAGCCCCAGCGGCTTCGCGAGCGCAATCATGTCCGGCAGCATCTCTTTGTCTTTCGGCGACGCGAATCGATGCAGTGCCAGCCACTGGCCGGTGCGGCCAAGCCCGCACTGGATCTCGTCGGCCACCAGCACGGCGCCGCGCTTTCTCGTCAGCTCGCGCGCCGCGCGATAGTATTTCTCCGAGATCGGACGGATGCCGCCTTCGCCCTGGATCGTCTCGATCAGGACGGCGCAAACATCGTCCGTCAGCTTTCGTTCGAGATCGCCGACGTCATCGAAGTTCACAAAATCGAATCCGGGAACCAGCGGTTCGAATGGCTCGCGATACTGTTTCTGTCCGGTCGCGGACAGCGCTCCGAATGTCCTGCCGTGAAAGGACCGATCCAGAGAGAGCACCCGGAACTTCGGCCGCGCAAAGACGCGTGCGAACTTCAGGCAGGCTTCAATCGCCTCCGTTCCGCTGTTGCTGAAGAAGGCGCGGTCGAGCCCCGACAGCTTGCAGAGCTTCTCGGCCAGCCGGCCCTGATACTCGTGATAGATGAGATTGGAGACGTGTATCGGACGCTTGATCTGTTTCCGAAGAACCTGCTTCACGCGCGGATGGTTGTATCCGAGCGCATTGACGGCGATTCCCGCCAGTAAATCCAAGTATCGTTTGTTCGATTTGTCGATCAGATACGCGCCGCTCCCCCGGTCCGCCAACAGCTCATAGCGGCTGTAGGTTCCAAGCAGATACTTTTTTTCCAGTTCCTTTACCTGCGCGAGTTGCATAAGTGGGACAGCTTAGCAAAAATAAGTCGAGGCCTATGAAAATCCTTACACCAGAACAACTGCGCGAACTCGATCGGAAATCCACCACGCCGACGCTCATCCTGATGGAAAACGCGGGCATGCGCGTCGTCGAAGTCCTCGAAGACCGGTACGAAAATCTCGACGAACTCACCGTCGGCATCCTTTGCGGTAAAGGGAACAACGGCGGCGATGGCCTGGTTGTCGCGCGGCAATTGATTCAGAAAGGCTGCTTCCCGTTCGTTTTTCTTTTCGCTTCGGAAGAGGAAATGAAAGGGGACGCAAAAATGAACCTCGACATCCTGAGAGGTCTCGGCTACCCGCCGGCCATCGTCCTCAGCGACCAGGACTGGAGCGAAGAGATGCTCGAGCTTCTCGACGCCGACATTATCGTCGACGCGCTTCTCGGCACCGGCGCTCGCAAGCCGGTCGAAGGTCTGTACCGAACGGTGATCGAGAGCCTGGCGGAGGAATTTCCGCGGGCCGATATCGTCGCGGTTGATGTGCCCTCGCCCGGCGTTCAAGCGGCCGTCACGGTGACATTCACGGCTTTGAAACCGTCACTTGTCTTTTACCCCGCTTGCGATGACGCCGGAGATGTGATCCTCGCCGACATCGGCAATCCGGCCGGGCTTCTCGACAACGAGAATTACAAACTTCATCTGATCGAGCCGCACCCGTTGCCGTCCCGCTTGCCAGACAGTAACAAAGGAACCTACGGGCGCGTCCTGATCATCGGCGGCTCACGCGGCAAGACCGGCGCCGCTGCCATGGCGGGGCAGGCCGCGCTGCGGTCCGGCGCGGGGTTGGTCACGGTGGCGACCGCTGAAAGCGTTCTGCCGGTGGTCGCAGCCTCGATGCCGGAGTTGATGACCGAAGGGCTGGCTGAAACGCAGGATGGGACCATCGCGAACCAGTCGGTCACGGGCATCATGCAGGGTAAAGCTGTCGTGGCCGTCGGCCCGGGCCTGACGGCTGTGCCGGAAACGAGCGCTTTTGTCCGGAGAGTCCTGACGGAATGCCGGACGCAGCTCGTCATCGATGCGGATGGGTTGAATGCGCTGGCGGGGTTTGACGGTGAGCTTGGCGGCGCCGTGTTGACGCCGCATCCGGGAGAGATGTCACGCTTGATCGGGAAAACCATCGATTACGTGAATGGGAATCGCGTGGAGGTTGCGTCCGAGTTTGCGAAGCGCCGGAATGCATACGTCGTGCTGAAGGGGCACCGGACGGTGGTCGCCGCGCCGGATGGGAATGTGTACGTCAATCCGACCGGGAATCCCGGCATGGCCACGGGTGGGACCGGAGACATCCTGACCGGGATGACCGCCGGAATTCTCGCGCAGGAGCATTTGGGATCGTTTATCGAACGATTGTGCCTGGCGGTTTATCTCCATGGCCTGGCGGGGGACCTGGCGGCGGAGGAATTGGGGGAAGAGAGTTTGGTCGCGACGGACCTGCTGCGGTTTCTGCCCAAGGCGTGGGAGAATGTGGGGTAAGGAGCGCGCGCGGGGATGATGTGAGAACGGAGCATGATGCTGCGCGGGCATTTCAATAAGGAGCGCGCCTGCGCGCGTACCTTTTACTAAACCGAGGTTGGAAAAAGTCGGCTTGAATTCGGCGGGAGGTAGAAAGGAGCGGCGCTCTGCGCCGGGCATCTATAAGGTGGCTGCGCGGCTTTGAACAGACCGCCCCGGCGCTACGCGCCGCCCCGCCTAACTCAGGCGGGGAGTTGCAAGGCGACGGCCCCATTCCCCGCCTTTCCAAGGCGGGGTGGCTGCGCCATTAATTATGATGGTCCCGTTCCTTAGCGGCGCAGACGGGGCGGTTCGTAAATACCATCAAACTCCCCGCCTGAGTCAGGCGGGGTTGGGGCGGTCTGTTCCAAGGTCCGCGTAGCGGCTCCTTTAAACAATAAGGAGCGCTTCGCGGTTCGTGGATAACCACCCCGCCCTCGCGTTCTAACGATTTGATCGCTCGGGCACCCCACCTTGAAAAGGAGGGGAATGGGACCGTCCCCTACTCAAAATACACATGATCTCCACCTCCGAATCCGAGACCTACGATGTCGCGAAACAGCTCGCCGCCCGGCTCCCAACCCCTGCGCACATCCTTCTCTATGGCGATCTCGGCGCCGGAAAAACGCTCTTTTCCAAAGGCCTCGCCGACGGCTTCGGCGTCCGCGACATCGACGACGTCTCCAGCCCGACCTTCACGCTCATCAACCAGTACGCCGGCCGGATGAAGGTCTACCACATCGATCTCTATCGCATCGACCCGGAAACACCCAACGGCCTCGACGGTCTCGGCCTCGAAGAGATCTTCGACGATCCCGCCGCCGCCGTCATCATCGAGTGGGCCGAACGCCTGGGATCCTTCGACACCACCGGCGCCGTCCGGGTATTTCTCTCATACGTCGATGACCACTCTCGTAAAATAGAAATAAAATAGAACGTATGTTGATCCTCTTAGCCTCTCTAATCTTTTTTCTGCAGGCGGCGCAAATCGTGGAACCATACACGTTTCGAGAAGACCAGGGACAGACCACCAAGGTCATCCTTAAAAATGGACTCACTGTCATCATTCGCGAACAGCAGGCCTTACCGCTGACCAGCATCACGACGTATGTCAAAGCGGGCTACTTCGACGAAGACGATCGCATCTCCGGCATCTCCCATGTGATCGAACACATGTTCTTCAAGGGCACCTCCACACGTCCCGTCGGCGCCATCGCCCGCGAGACGCAGGCTCTCGGCGGATACCTTAATGCGCACACCTACTACGACCGCACCGTGTATGAAACGGAAGGCCCCTCCGAGAATCTGAACAAGGCTCTCGAGATTCAGGCCGACGCGCTGTGGAATTCGACCTACGACGCGGGCGAGTTGAAAAAAGAAATTGAAGTCGTTCTTCAGGAGAACAATCGCAAGCTCGATAATCCTCCGGCTGTTGCTTCCGAAAAGCTGTACGCCACGGCTTTCGAGCAGCACCGCATGCGCCGCTGGCGGATCGGGACACCGGAAGGCCTGCGCGCGCTGACCCGCGATGACATCGTTGCCTATGTCAAGAAGTACTACCGGCCTTCGAACATCATTCTTTCGATCGCGGGCCAACTCGACATCGAGGAAACGATCAATGAAGTCGTGAAGCTCTACGGCGGCATTCCTGCGGACGATAACCCGGTTGAACACGACAGCGGTCCCGCCGAGCCCGAGCAGACTGCTGCCCGGTACATGTGGCAGCGCGGCCCCATCGAACAGGATCACGTGGCTCTCGGTTTCCATACGCCCGGCATCCTCTCCGACGATGCCCGCGCCCTCGAAGTGCTTGCGGCCATCATGGGCGAAGGCCGCGCGTCGGTTCTGAACCAGTTTGTCCGCGACGAACAGGGATTGATCACAAGCGGCTCGGCCGACGAACTCGCCTTCCCGGACCTGGGCTATTTTGAAGTCGACCTCGAGACTTCGAAGCCGCTGGATGCCCAGATCGCCGTCCTTGCCGAAATCGAGAACATCAAAAGGAACGGCGTCACCAACGAGCAGGTGGCGCGGGCAAAGGCGCTCATTGCGCAGAATCGCTATCACTCGCTGGAAACCGTCGACGGTATAGCTTTCGACCTTGCATATTACGAGGCGCTCGGCGACTGGAACAAGTCGCCCCGCTACCTGCCGTCAATCCAGAAGGTTTCCGCCGACGATGTCGCGCGCGTGGCGAAGAAATACCTCACGAACACGAACCTCTCGGCATTCGAATATCTCCCTGAGATGATGCCGCGCACCCTCGGTTTTAACGTCAACGACTACCGCGCAGCCGTGCTCGATAAAGTGGCGGCCGCCGTCGTGCCGCGCGACGTCCAGGAATTGCGCGTCGTTGCCGGGATTCCATCGCCCGACAACAGCGTGGTTCAGGACATGGTGAAGCCCATCACCAAGCGATCGATCCTGCGCGGCCCCGACGTCTACGTCGTGGAGGATCACCGGCTGCCGCTGGTTTCATTCGGATTGTTTTATCCCGGCGGCCGCCTCTACGAGTCGCCCCGGAATGCCGGCATTACGGAACTGATGCTGCGCTCTGCCATCCGCGGCACGAAGCGATTCAACTCCGAAGACATCGCGCGGCGTCTCGAAAATGCCGGCGCGCGTATCCAGGTGGTGAACGAGCCGGATTTCTTCGGCTACATCGTCGAAGGCCTCAGCGGAAAGATGGATCAGGCTCTCGATATCCTGATTCAGATCCTGCAGCAACCCGCCTTCGAGGACGACGACGTCCAGAAGGAAAAGGTCCTCCAGATCGCGCGCATCAGGAAACTTCGCGAGAATAATTTTTCGTATCCTGTGAGTCTGTTCTTCCAGACGCTGTTCGGCAGCGATCACGCCTACGGCCGGACCTCGATCGGCAGCGAAGCTACGGTGACGCCGCTGACCAAGGAAGATCTGCAGGCCTGGTTCAAGACGAATGAGCGGCAGCTGGTTCCAACGATCATCATCGACGGCGATACCAGCGGAACGGGGCTCGTCGCTCCACTTGCGGATGCCCTGACCAACGCTGATCTCCACGAAAGGGAAATCTCGTCGCTGCCCGCTCCCTCATTGAAGCCGGAATCAAAGGAGTTCGTCGAGACGGTTCCGCGGCAGCAGACCGCGATGGTCTACGGATTTCCCGGCGTGAGCCGCTCGGGCAAGGATCGCTACGCGATGGTCGTCCTGGAGAATATTGTTTCGGGGCTGGGCGGCCGCTTCTTCGATGTCATTCGAGACAAACAGGGGCTGGCGTATACCGTGAGGACCGAGAACGCGTTCTTCACCAAAGGCGGAGCAATCTATACATACGTTGCGTTTTCGCCGGAGAACGAGGCGAAGGTGAAGGATGCGCTCGACAAGGAGATGGACCGCCTGCGAAAAGATGGCGTCACCGCGGAAGAGTTGAATAAGTCGCAGGCGTACTCGATCGGGGAATTTGCCATCGGCATGCAGACACGGCGGGGAAGCGTGCTGGAGTACGCCAGATCGATCTACGGCGGAGAGCCGAACCCGAATTACGCCGCCGGAATCGAAAGCGTGACGGCGGATGACGTGAAGCGTGCCGCGCAGATGTATCTCGATCCGAAGCTGTTGAGGATTGCGGTTGTGCGAGGAAAACGGGATTAAGCCCATCGGATCAATGATGCAATGATCCAATGGTCTTAACTAATTCTTCCGGATCGTAAGCTTCCCCTTCATGGTGTGCAGGACAATCTTATTCCCGCCGCCGTTGAAGAGAGACTCGGAGTGGGTCGGTGCGTAGTATCGATTCTCGGGGATCAAGCTCTGTGGCGGCCGTTTCGGCGCTAAAGGAATATCCGACGTGATCGGCGGTGACTGGAACGACGGATTGTCAACGGTCAGATCCAGTGACGCCCGAAGCCGCGCCGGCAGATATACGGTCACATCCCCATTGCCCGCCTGAAGATTCATGTGCAGGTCGCTGTCGATGTTCTCCGGCAGCAGGCGCACCAGGATATTACCCCGGCCGGTGGACGCCTCCACCCATGAGCCCGCGCTGTCCAGCCGTATATCGCCCTCCTCGGTGTGTGCGTGAACTGGCCCATGCGACCGCCGTGTCGTGATCTGCCCACCGCCACTCTTCGCGGTGATGAACGCCACTTCGCCGACGGAGATGTCGCCGTTCGTGGTGTTCGCCTGCAGCTCCATCGCCTTGTTGATGATGATGGTTCTGCCCGCCTCGGCGTCGGCCCGCATGCCGAAGATGCTGCCGGTCGTGATCCGTCCCGAAGTGGTATGAAGCTCGGCGTTGCCGCCGATATCTCCTGCGACTTCGATCGTACCGGGCGTGCGCAACGTCGCATTCCCGCCGATACCGCCAGTGCGAATCGCACCGCCCTGGGTGGTGATCATCGCATTGCCGCGGATGCTGCCGGTCGTTACGGAACCGCCGCTGGTGTGAAGAGTGACATTGCCGTCCACGTCCGTCACCGTGATGTTTCCGCCGACCGTCGTCAGGTCCAGATCGATATGTTTCGGTGTGATGATGTGCCAGCTGCGCGCGCCGGCGCCCGAGTACTCGATGATTTTAGTTCCGCAGCTTTCGTGAAGTTTGGCTTCTTCGGCCTGGATATCGACCGAGGGTTCCTTGCCGGCGGTATCGACGCGAAGGTCGCCGGTTTCGGCTTTGACGATGAGAAGGGTCGTCTCACCGACGGGGCATTTGGCGTAACCGGGACCAACAAGGCCGCCGATTACGCCAACCACACCAAGGACGGTCCTCAAATTCATTTTGACGCGCTCACGAACTGCAACGCCTTGGTGCGAATGTACGGGTTGTCGTCTTCTTTCGTGGCTTCCTGAAGTTTCTCCGCAAAGTCGTGGTCCTTGCCATTCGCCGCAGTGAGCGCATCGATAGCCTGGACTCGAATGTTCGGGTTTTCGTCGTTCTGCAGCGCATGCATGAACGCCGCCCGCACATGCTGCTCGCTGGCGAATTTCTTCAACCCTTCGAGCGCCTGCGCGCGCACGCCGGCATCTTTGTCGTAGACCAGCGCCTGAATCAGCGCTTCCTCGATCGTCTCATCATTCGACTTGCGCGACAGAACCTCGACCGCCTTCGACCGCGACCCCGGATTGTCGGCATCGCGAAGCGCGTTCAGCAGAAGCTGCCGCACCGTGTCGTCGTCCATGCGGCCCTGGAAACGGACCGGCTGCGAGACCTGTCCCGCCAGTTCGACCTGTCCGGTCGACGGATCCGAATTCACGACTTGAAGATTGGAAATCGTTCCGTTTCTGGGTATGGCGGAGACGGAATTGATCTGTGCGTTGGATGCGATTGAGGAAGGAGGTGCGACCCGTTGGTTCCCGACATAGACGCCGAGCGCCAGTCCCATGGCCACCAGGGCCGCCGATTCCAGCAGCCGCATCGGCGTGAATACCACCGAAAACGCCGGCATACGCCACCAGGACCGCTTCTTCTCGATGCGGTCCAGTTCGTCCGCCAACCCTTTGCGTGATTCCATGAGCAGGTCGGACGGAACTTCCCAACCGGCCGAATCATCGGCAAACGTGGTATGAAAAGCCTTTTCGGATTTGTACGCATCCTGGCAGCCGGTACACGCACGCAGGTGCTCTTCCAGTTCCGGCCGCACTCCTTCCGGAAGCTCCTCGTACAGGAGCAGTGTGATTTGATGCTGATAATCTCTACAATTCTGGTTCATACGTTCGACAGGTACGCTCTGAGTTTTTGAGTGGCTCTGAAGAGATAGTTCTTTGCCGTCTCTTCTGTACTGCCCATGATTTCCCCGATCATCTTGAGCCGGAGCCCTTGATAGTGCCTTAATTCAAATACAAGACGCTCTTTTTCGGAAAGAGTTTTTAAGGCATCTTGAATCTTTGCTCCGACTTCTTTGCCGTATAGCCGGCGCTCGGGATTGCTGTAGTACGTCGTTGCTGCGAGGGTGTCTTTCAACGCCGGCCGGTCCGGATGCGATTCCGAATCCGACTCGTAGGAAATCTCCTCTTTAAGGGTTTGACGTTTGCGAAGGTGGTCCAGACTGACGTTGGTTGCGATTCGATAAATCCAGGTGTAAAAACTGGATTCGAATCTGAATCGGCTTAGCGACCGATAGGCTTTGAGGAAGGTCTCCTGGAAAACTTCTCGCGCCTCTTCGCGATTTCCCAGCATGTGGAACGCCAACCTGAGGATGTCCCGGTCATGCCTTCGGACCAGTTGCTCAAATGCTTCACGATCACCACTTTGAGCCTGCTCGATCAGCAGTTTCTCATCTTCCGATTCGTGTACTCGTTGTGCGGCCCGTTTCAATATAGCTTCCATGGTTACGGGGTGTTGGACGCCCGTAAATCCAAAAGGTGTGGTCGGCGGCCTTTAATTGGCGGCTTC